>NZ_JAUBWA010000037.1:0-54468 GCF_036702825.1 Microcoleus sp. A003_D6
CAGTTGCGTCCCAGACGCGAGCTTTGAGCGGTGCTTTCTGTCGTTTCAGATTTCTTCTCCCCACAATAAAACCACCCCCCCTTGTTAAGGGGGGCTAGGGGGGATCGAGATATGTGCAGCCTCATAAAAAATTGGTATTAGTTTTATATCTTAGATTCATCTGTGGAGTCAATTCTTTAATCTAAAATCTAAAATCTCAAATCGATGGGATCGGAAGAAGTCGCGCTTTCGCCGGACAACTCCGACTGCGATTGGCTGCTGTAAAACCGCTGGCTCATCCCTAAAATTACTTGTTTCATTACCCAATACAAAGCAGCAATTACTAAAAAGGTTACAGCCATTACTAAAACCGGACGCTTGCCAATCAAATCGTTCATTACGGTGTTAACCAGCGCATCGGGGTTAGTCAGAATGTCCCAACTGTTGAAGCGGATAAATCGCCCTAAATAAATGCCGATCGCCGAAAGTGCGTGTATAGTTATCTCCGTTGCCAGGATAAACTTACTCCAACCCTGTTGCTTCAAATAGTAACCCAAATTCATCACCGACAGCACGTAAGCTCCAAATCCCGCCAGCATAAACACCAAATATTGCGGAATCAAAGCCAATGTAACCACCCACACCGAGTTCCCCTCTTTAATCTGCTCGATCAGGTGAATGATATCAGTTAAAACGTAGGGCGCATTGGGCAAAAATGCGATAAACGCGAAAAAACCGCCCCACCAGCGGAGAGAGCGAACTCCGCGCTGCCGCAGTACCCAGATATCTACAGCCATCAGTGCGAGTGTAATGACGATCGCCCCCAAAATGTAAGTTTTGCCCACATCTTGCACAATGTGCTTCAGATAGGCCAAAAAATGGCGCGTGCTGGGCAAAAAAGTAGCGCCTAGGAGAATGCCCGTAGCCCACATCAGCCAGCGCGATCGGGGTTTGCGGAACAGCCAAAAACTCAGGCCCAGCGGTACTAAAGCCAAAAACAAATTCCAAGACATCCAGCGGACATTGTGTCCCATTGCTTCCAGCGCTTCCAGGATTAATCCCATCATGTCAATTTTTATACAGTTAAAGGTTTGATGCAGCACCGCTTCCTTAGCAGCTTCAATCTATCTTAGTCGTTAATTTGTAGGGTGCGTCAGCTTATGGCTCCTGGCTGTGCGCCTGAAAATCAAGAACTGCTGACACAGCCTAGCAGTGTGGAGTCAATCGATTTTAGATTTTAGATTTTAGATTTTAGATTTTAGAATTGAAGCATTGACCCCACGGATAAATTCGGGGGCGCCTTTATCGGATACAGGTTTTTTATTTCTGGACGGATGAATCCGGGGGCTTGTACCCTAGATGCTTTCGGTCAATCTCAAATCTCAAATCTCAAATCGACTGACGCACGCTACTACTTATACACTTTGTCGATCGGAATCTGAATCCTAAAAGTCGTTCCGCATCCTATGGACGAAATACACTCAATCTTGCCGTTGTGCTTTTCCACCACAATCGAGTGCGCGATAGACATTCCCAACCCCGTACCTTTCCCCACAGCTTTTGTAGTAAAAAACGGGTTGAAAATTCGATCGACTATCCCCTCTGGAATGCCCGTACCGTTATCGGAAATTTCCACCATTACAGTGTTCTGGGCCGTTACAAAAGTGCCAATAACAATCCGACCGCTCTTTGTCTCTGATTCGGGAACCGATAACTTTTGATATCGTTCTTCAATAGCATCAATTCCATTAGCAATAATATTCATAAACACCTGGTTCAGTTGGCTCGCATAGCACTCCACCAGCGGCAGTTTCCCGAACTCCTTAATTATTTCAATTTCCGGGCGGCTGTCCCGACTCTTCAAGCGGTGCTGCAAAATTAACAAAGTGCTTTCAATTCCCGCGTGAATATCGACCGGCTTCATTGCCGATTCGTCCAGCCGCGAGAAATTTCTGAGAGACAACACAATTTGCCGGATGCGTTCGGTTCCTACCTGCATCGAACCCACCAGTTTTCTTAAATCCTCAGCCATGAAACCCAAATCAATCTCTTGAATGCGATCGACAATTTTTGAATTAGGTTCGGGATACTCCTGTTCGTAAAGAGTCACCAGATCGAGCAACTGTTTTGTATACAGGTTGAGATAATCAATGTTAGCGTGAATGAAGTTAACGGGATTATTAATTTCGTGAGCAATGCCAGCAACTAATTGCCCCAAAGAAGACATTTTTTCAGTTTGAATGAGCTGAGTTTGAGTAGATTGCAATTCTAGCAGCGCTGACTCTAAATCTCGAGCTTTTTCTCTTTCTCGCGACTCGCTTTGTCGCAGTGCTTCCTCTGCTTGCTTCCGAGTCGTAATATCCTGGGAAACTCCAATTATTACCTTAACCTGAGCGTCCCCATTCCTACTAAAAATAGTATCCCGACTTTGCAGCCACAAAAATTGACCGTCTGCTGCCAGCATCCGGTACTCAATTTCCCTAGTTTCGCCATCTTCAATTCCTGCAAAGCTGGCGTGATATTTCACGATTTTAGGCAAATCTTCGGGGTGTATTAACTGAGGTATGAGTGACGAATCCATCGCTGTAATTTCGTCGCTGGTATAGCCCAAAAGCGCGAGCAGTGAATTATTAGTGTAGATATTCCGCTGTTCTTCCAAGTCGTAGAGATACAAAATACCGGGAGTAGCATTGGCTACTTTTTGAATGAACTGCTGGCTTTCTTGCAAAGCTAATTCAGCTTGTTTGCGATCGGTAACATCAACGGTGATGCCGTCCCAAAGAATATCGCCGTTTTCTTTAGCTTCAGGACGCGAATTTGTTTGAAACCAGCTAATCTTTCCTGAAGGCAGTACCAGCCGTCCTTCCCACTGCCAAGGTTGCAAAGTTTGCGCTGAAATAACGACAGATTCGTCATAATTTTGGCGGTCTTCGGGATGAACCAAATCTATTAGCAAAGCCGAATTTTGCATAACAGCTTCTGGTTCTAACTCAAACATTTCTAGGGAACCAGGACTCATGTAAGGGAAGCTAACAGAGCCATCTGCACGCAGCAAACATTGATAAATGATTCCCGGCAAATTTGCCGACAGCTTTTGGAATCTTGCTTCGCTTTCCCGCAGTGCTTCCTCTGCTTGTTTGCGCTCAGTAATGTCAGTAATTGAACCAACCATGCGGACTGCTTTTCCAGATGCGTCCCACAAAGCTTGTCCCCGACTCAATATCCATTTGTAGGCGCTATTGTAGCACCACAAACGGTATTCGGTGATGTAATGCGGTGTTTTTCTCTCCCAGTGTTCTTGAAGGAGTTGCTGAGAAATAGCTAAATCATCTGGATGTAAACTCTTCTGCCATTTGTTATTGTAATCGCTAATGTCACTATCTTCGTAACCAGTGATTTCCTTAAAGCGATCGGACACAAAAAGTTCTTTTGTTTGTAAGTCCCAGTCCCAAATGCCGTCATTGTTGCCTTTGAGCGCTAACTGCCAGCGTTCTTCAGTTTGCATCAATTGAGCAGTTCTATCTTTGACTCTATTTTCTAGTTCGTGATTGAGCTGTTTGAGACTTTCTTCTGCCTGGTTGCGTTCGATCGCAATTCCTGCTAAATTCATGGTCGCTTCTATTAGTTGCAGATCGATAATTGGGGGGTGGCACGGTTGGGAATAATACATTCCAAAAGTTCCTAAAACTTGACCCTGAGATGATAAAATAGGAGTAGACAAGCAAGCTCTCAGTCCAAAACTCAAGGCTAAATCTCGATAATTTTCCCACAAAGGATCGCTGGCAATATCTGTAACGAGCACCTGTTGGCGGGTAAAGGCAGCAGTGCCGCAGGAGCCTGCATCCGGGCAGATGGCTCTGCCATGAATAGCAGCATTGTAACTGTCGGGTAAACTGGGCGCGGCTCCGTGCAGCAAATGTTTGCCGTCTGGAGCTAGAAGCAATATCGAACCGATGACATCTCTAGATTGCTGTTCGATTATTTCAACTAAAGTATTTAAAGTATCGCCCAGAGGAGCGCCCTTAGCAATCATTTCTAAAATTTGTTTTTGACCGGCCAACCAACTTTCAGCTTGCTTGCGCTCCGTAATATCGCGGGCTATCCAAATAACAGTGTTTTCCTGCATTGGCGAAATGTTAGCGACAAACCAAACTTCTTGGTTGTCAATTTGCAGGCTGTATTCTATGGAATGGGTCTGTTTTTTGTCGGCGGTAAGTTGAATTTGACTGAGGAAAAAATCTGCTGTTTCTGGTGGCAGGATATCGTGCAAAGTTTTGCCTATAAGTTCCGCCGACGGTTTGTATAAAAATTCTGGATTTGTGGGCACAATTTTCAGATAACGTCCCTCAATATCAATGACAAAAATTACGTCGTTCATGGCTGCGAACAAAGCCCGCAATTCTGATTCTGAAGCTTGCAGGGCGATTTCAGCTTGTTTGCGATCGCTAATATCCGTCCCGATACCAAGCAGTCCTGCCAAATTTCCCTTCGCATCTAGTAAAGGTTTATTTGTCCACGCTATCCACGCCCTTTCTCCATTGCGGCGGATGTTTTCATTTTCGTTTTGGAAGTATTTTTCCGGCTGTGCCAAACAGTCTCGAATCATTGCCGCGAGGTCACTTTCGGATAAATCTGTTTCCGGTATAATTGTGCCGATCGCACTTTTGCCGATAATTTCTGATTCTGAATACCCGAAAAAAGTTTCAGCAAACTCGTTAAAAAAAGTAATCTTGCCTTCACTGTCTAACTGCACAATCATGCTGTTAGCATTCTCAACGAGTTGTCGGTACTTAGCTTCGCTCGAACGCAGTTTCGCACGGCCGTACACCCAGCTAAAAACCCCCACCCCGCTCAAAAGTGCCAGCAAGTCGCCTCCAAAGAGCAGCCACCCCCGAAACGGCGAATTCGCAGGCCATCCTCCCGCCGGAATTGCTGCCAACTGCCAGGAACCGTTGGGCAAAGTCACTTCCAGCAGCACGGGATTGTCCTGAAAAATTGACTCGTCACCGAAAAACACAGGGCCGGATGCTCCCTTCCCGTCTTTGCCCCGCAGAGCGTATTGCAGCTTCGCTGAGGAGTCGTTGAGTCCTGCTTCCTCAATCAGGGAATTTTTGTCGATGATCAGGGCTGTCAAGCCCCAGTAAACTCCTGTTTCGGGATCTGCACCGGAGGGTGTGAGAAAAATGGGCGATCGGCTGACGAACCCCACGCCCCCCCCTAATAATTTCACCGGCCCGGCAAGCAAAGTTTTTCTGCTGTTGAGGACATCTTTGACCATTTGCCGCTCTTCGGGTAGCGCCGTCAAGTCAACCCCGATCGCCGATTCATTTCCCTCCTGCGGATAAATGTAAGCCACCGTCGTGCCTTTAACTAAAGTTATGGCGCGAATGCCCGATTGCTGTGCTACCAGAATTCTCGCCGTCGCTGCAAACTCGGCTTCGGTGATGTTTGGGTTGTTGGAAATGTAAGCCACCAAACCCCGCATCAGAAATAGCCGGGAATTTAAAGAGCCTTCTAGCTTAGAACGGACTGTGCTGAGCCGATCGAGCGTGGTAGTGCGGTTGTGCTGCAAAAATCGTTGTTGTTCCGATCGGTCTAAAATGCAAACTCCGACCAAAATTGCTACTGATGCCGAAATTGCTGCTAAATACGGTGAAATTTGGAATTTTTTAACCTTAAAGTATTCCATCTGCCGGCAGTTAAAGTATATTTTTAAGTCTTTAGATAGATTTAGTTTAGTTTGATTTCTCTACGCAAGTGCAAGATTCCGACCCTAACGGGCTTTTGGCAAGCCCGCCCGAGTTTTGTGTGCTGTGGAACGCCCGTCGCCGATCGCTGGGGATCGGGTAGGATGCGCGCACCGGGAGTACGGTTCCGGCCCGATCGCGCACCCGAAAAACGGGATTTATTGGTTAAAATAAGGTGAGCAATAATTTTTTTCAGCCCTGGGCGCGAATCATTCATAGAGGCAATTTAATGCAGGAACAGTTGATGGAAGCGATCGCACCTTACCGCGATCGCGTAGATTATCTAGAAGTTCGGCTCGAACAAAGCGAGTCAACTGCAATTAGTTTTCGCGGCCCTCAGTTAGATGCTGTCAACCGCAGTTTCAGTCTCGCCGGCGGCATCCGCGCCTGTCACAAAGGCGGCTGGAGTTTTGTAACTTTTAACGGTTTAGCTGAGTTAAAAGATCGCATTGAAGAAGCTGTCGTTCAGTCTCGTTTGGTTGGCAGCGAAAAAACTCTACTAGCAGATGTCACCCCGATTCAAGATTATGTAGCGGTGGAATTGGGCCGCGATCCCCGCTCTATTACTTTAGCAGAAAAACGGAAATTGCTCGAATCTTACAACCAGTTGCTGTTAGATTACGACCCGCGAATTCAGACGACAATGGCCGGTTACAGCGACAGATTCGGCATTACTTATTTTGTGAATTCTCAAGGTACTTGCATCGCTCAAGAGCGCTTGGACGTGACGGGGCGTTTCGGGGCGATCGCCCGCGGCGAGGGCGGTGTCGTCCGCCAAGGGTTTGAGTCGATTCACTCGCGATCGGATTACGATGTCTTGACAAATATTGAAGATCGTGTTAAAAGTGCTGCCGTTCGAGCTGTAAGCCAACTAGAGGCAAAATCGGTGAAAGGCGGTCAGTATCCGGTGATTTTAGACCCTTATTTGTCGGGGGTTTTTATTCACGAAGCTTTCGGGCATTTGTCGGAAGCAGACGGCATTTACGAAAACCCGAAAATGCAGGAATTGTTGACTTTGGGCAAGCCTGTGGCGATCGAACAATTGAATGTAATAGACGACGCAACTGTGCCGGGATTGCCGGGAACTTTGAAATACGACGACGAAGGTGTGCCGGCTCAGTGCAAGCATTTAATTAAAAATGGAGTTTTAGCAGCGAGAATGCACAATCGCGAGACTGCGGGCAAAATGGGCGAAAGTCCGACGGGAAATGCCCGGGCTCTGAGCGCTACTTTTATGCCTTTGGTGCGGATGACTAATACTGCGATCGAGTCTGGCGAACATTCTTTTGACGAAATGGTTGCCGACATTGACGAAGGAGTGTATGCAGTGCGGATGTTGGGAGGACAAACCAACGGCGAAATGTTTACCTTTGCCGCGGCTCAAGGGTTCATGATTCGCAACGGTAAATTGGCCGAACCGGTGAGCGATGTCACCTTAAGCGGTAATGTATTTCAGACTTTAAAAGATATTGAGTCGATAGGAAACGACTCAGTTTATGCCTACGGCGGTTGCGGCAAAGGCGGCCAAAGCGGTTTGCCCGTAAGTGTCGGCGGCCCCCATTTGCGGATTAAAAATGTCGTCGTCGGAGGAAGATAATCCTTAGTCATTAGTCATTAGTCATTAGACCTCTTGCAAAAATAATTAGGACGGGCAAGATGCCCGTCCCACAAAAAACATTTTTCCTTGTGGAACGGGCATCTTGCCCGTTCCAAAATTTGATTAAAAGGACTTTTGCAAGAGGTCTATTAATTATTAGTTCAAAACTTACGCAACTGGCACGTGGTGAAGGCGCGATCGCGCCCTCACCCATCACCTTAACCAGTCCGAGACATTAGACCTCTTGCAAAAATCCTTTCATCAATTGATGGAACGGGCTCTCCGGCCCGTTCCACAAGAGTTGTTTTTTCTTGTGGAACGGGCCGGAGAGCCCGTTCTAATTATTTTTGCAAGAGGTCTATTGACAAGCTGACAACAACTCAAAATTTACTACTGTCTTTCACTCGCGCTGAGTGCGATGCCGTTACCAAAGGTGTAAATTTCCGCACATCAATTCGCACAACGAATAAGCTTAACTTTTACTGATTTCCCGTTCTTTTAGCCAATTTTATTCCCCTTAACTCGCCTTCATTTGTACCCGCTCGCGTTGCCTAATGGGAATCTCAATCACAAATTCTGCACCCCCATCTGGCTGCGATAAACACTTCAAATCTCCGCCGTGCTTATCCACCACAATCTGATAGCTGATCGATAACCCCAAACCAGTTCCTTGACCCACAGGTTTAGTTGTGAAGAAAGGACTAAACAGCCGCGTTCTTACCTCGCTCGTTATCCCCTGCCCATTATCTTTAACACTTATTCTTACCCAATCGCGATTCAGAATAGAAGTACGAATCGTAATCGTACTAGGCTGGTTTTTTATTTGCTCCGGGCTGCGTGTTTTATCATAGTGATTCAAGGCATCAATTGCATTGCTCAGCAAATTCATAAATACCTGATTCAACTGACTGGCATAACATTCTATTTTAGGCAAATCTCCGTATTCTTGAATAATTTGAATAGGTGGACAATCAGGCTTAGGCTTGAGCCGACTCTGCAAAATGACTATAGTGCTGTCGATTCCCTCGTGAATATTAACGGGTTTCATGTCAGCTTCGTCAAGGCGCGAGAAGTTCCGCAACGTCAGCACAATCTGACGGATACGTTCAGCCCCTACTTTCATCGAAGATAGCATTTTAGGCAGATCCTCTCTGATAAATTCCAGCTCTATTTTCTCAATTAAAGCTTCGATTTCAGGATGATTATAGGCATCATGCTGCTGGTAAAGCTTGATTAAATCCAATAGATGCTGAGTGTACTCATTAACATAAGTTAAGTTGCCATATATGAAGTTAACAGGATTGTTAATTTCGTGGGCAACACCGGCAACAAGCTGTCCTAAGCTAGACATTTTCTCAGTCTGAATAAGCTGAGCTTGGGTGCGCTGTAAATTTTCGAGTGCCATTTCTAGTTGAATAGCTTTTTCTCGCTCTCGCGCTTCCGATTGCTGCAATTTCTCCTCTCTTTCTTGGCGGGAGCGCTCGTTTTCCTTTAGCTGTTGTACGTGGGACAATGTTTTGTTAATTGTAATTTCTAAATCCTGAAAATTTATAGGCTTAGTCAAAAAATCAAAGGCTCCGGCGTTCATCGCCTTTCTAATATTTCCCAAGTCGCCATAAGCCGATATAACTATTGTTTTGACTAGGGAAGCTATCTGATTAAGTTTCTCTAGCAAAGTGATACCATCCATAACTGGCATATTAATGTCAGTCAGCACAATGTCTATATCCGGTTGTTCTTGTAACTTTGCCAGCGCTTCTACGCCATTATACGCAAAAAAAACCTGGTATTCTTCCGCACGGATCTTTTTTCTAAATTTCTGGCAAATTAGAGATTCTAAATCTGGCTCGTCATCCACAAACAGTATTTTTGCTGACATATTGCGATATTTTTCGGTCGGATGCGACATTTTTTGCCCCTTGCATTGATTAACTTATTTGAGTAATATTTATATACTTTAAGTTTATTATATATTATTGCAATAGTCATGAAAAAGCTGATTTCTACAATGGCAAACCTAACGGCTGTAATAGGCTCTGAGTTTGGTAGAGGGCGATTTATTAGCTCAAATCGAGTTCAGCCTTAGTTTGTCTGATTGGAATTTCAATCCAGAACTCCGCTCCTTCCCCCACCTCTGAAACACATTTCAATCTGCCCCCATGCTTTTCCACTATAATTTGGTAGCTGATATAGAGACCCAAACCAGTACCCTGACCTACAGGCTTAGTAGTAAAAAAAGGTTCATAAATACGGTCTTTCACGTCTGCGGCCATTCCCAGCCCGTTGTCCCGAATTTTAATGACGACACGGGAATTTTCCTCTAGCAGAACAGTGCGAATAGTAATGGCGTTCTGGACATCCGAGATGTCATCTAGTGACCGTTGTTTATTGTACTCATTCAAAGCATCAATCGCATTAGAAAGAATGTTAATAAACACCTGATTTAGTTCTCCAGCATAGCATTCCACTAAAGGCAGATGGCTGTACTCCTCAAACACTTGAATCTTTGGACGCGATGCCGTTGTTTGAAGTCGATTATCCAAAATCAGCAGGCTGCTTTTGATCCCTTCGTGAATATCAACAGACTTTATGTTAGCTTCATCCAGCCTTGAGAAGTTACGCAAAGACAAAACAATCTTGTGAATGCGGTTAACGCCACATTTCATCGAAGCCAGAGTTTGGGATAAATCTGCTATCATAAATTCTAAATCTATGGCTTTGATTTCAGCTTCAATCTCAGAACAGGGTGGGTTGTAGTGCTGCTGATAGAGATTTAGCAGGTGGGTTAGGTTGTTGATATAATCACTGACGTGGCTGATATTGCCATAGATAAAGCTAGCAGGGTTGTTAATTTCATGAGCAATTCCCGCAACCAGTTGACCCAAAGAAGACATTTTTGCGGTCTGAATTAGTTGAGCTTGGGTCTTTTTTAGCTCTTGCATAGCTTGTTGTAAATCCTGAGCTTGTTCTCTAGCACGAGCTTCTGATTCCCGCAAGCGCTGGTTTTCTTTTAAGTGTTGCACCTCACGCAGCGTTTTGTTGATGGTAATCTTTAAATCCTCCAAATCTATCGGCTTGGTTAGAAAGTCAAAGGCACCTAATTTCATGGCATTTCTGATATTTTCCATGTCGCTATAGGCTGATATAACTATTGTTTTCAGGTGTAGGTCTATTTGATTAAGTCTAGATAGTAAAGTCAGGCCATCCATTTCAGGCATATTAAGGTCGGTCAATACTATATCGATATCCGGGTGTTCTTTCAATTTTTCCAGCGCTTCTACACCATTACGAGCAAAAAAAATCTGCCATCCTTCCGTGCGGATATTTTTTCTAAATACCTGGGAAATTACATATTCTAAATTTTCTTCGTCATCTACAAACAGTATTTTTGTTGACATATTAGTCTCTCAGTTGCTAGTAGAACCCTGAAGGGAGAAGGAGATGATGGGAAGGGACCAATTGCCAATTACCAATTATGTTTTATGGTGAATTTACTCCAAATTGATTATTTTATTTTTCAGGCTATCAAAATTAACGGGTTTAGTAATATAGTCATCAGCTCCATAAGCGATTGCGGTTTGGTAATTTCTTTCATCTCCATAAGCGGTAATCATAAAAACTTTTAGATCGGGAAACTTTTCTTTGATAATTCTCAGCAGTTCTATGCCATTCATTCCTGGCATATTAATATCGGACAAAATCAAAACAATCGACGCTTCTTTATGATTTTCTAAGTAGTCCAATGCCGCCTCTGCTGACAGGGCAAAATAAAAGTGGATTTGCCCTGCTTTGATTTCTTTTCTAAATTTTTGAGTAAACAAAGACTGAATATCTTCCTCGTCGTCTACAACCATTACTTTCATTTTTTTACTCCTGAATCTCTGCTATTTTTTTCGGCAATGTGATGATAAACTCTGTGTAATTTCCTACTTCTGTTTCGACTTTTAGTTCTCCGCGATGTTGCTGGACGACAACATCGTGACTGATAGAAAGACCTAAACCAGTACCTTCTGCTGGTGGCTTTGTCGTAAAAAATGGATTGAAAATTTTATCGAGTACCTCTGGCTTTATACCTGCGCCATTATCGCGAATGCGGATTTCAATTCGACCGTCCAGATTTCGAGTTTTTACGTCAAGTATAGGTGAAAATTCTGACCCCATTTCTTGTTGCTTTTTATGGGCTGCATAGCAAGCATTGCTAATAATGTTAAGAAACACCCGACCTATGTCTTGTGGCACGACCTCTACTTCGCCAATGTCATTGTCATAGTCGGTTTCTATGGTAATGTTAAAAGCTGTTTCTTTAGCTCGCATCCCGTGATAGGCTAGATTGATATATTCGGTCAATAAGCTATTGATATCTGTGGCTTCCCAATGACCGCTTTGTCCCCTTGAATGCAACAGCATATTGCCAACGATTTTGTCTGCTCTTTGACCGTGTTGATGAATTTTTTTAAGATTGTGTTTGAGATCGGTTAATAGCTCGGAAATATATTCATTGGTTTCCGGCTCTAATCTTTCTCCTTGATTTCCCAGTTCTTCAAATAGTTCTTCGGTTAATTCAGCAGAAACTTCTGAGAAATTGTTGACAAAATTTAAGGGATTTCTGATTTCGTGGGCAATCCCTGCTGTTAAACTACCCAGAGAAGCTAGTTTTTCTTGGACGATAATCTGATTTTGCATCGCTCTGAGATTTGCTTCTATCCGCTGGCGCTCTTGAATTTCATTCTGCAATTGCTCCACAGTGTGGGTGAGTTCAGATGTACGCTCCTCGACTTTGATTTCTAGTTCCTCATTAGCCTTTTGCAGGGCTGACTGGGCTTGCTTGCGATCGGTGATATCGCGGACGATCGCCACATATTCTTGCAGATCCTGATTGTTTATCGAAGCGCTTTGAGAGAATCGGTCTGAGATGGCAACTTCTAGAATGCGCGAGTCGCGATCGGGTTGGTTGAGAGTTTGTTCGCTGCGACTGAGCCACCGATCGGGCTGAGAACCTAATCCGGGTAGAAATTTGTTGAGGTAAGACCCAATTAGTCTAGTAGAATCTATTCCGAAGACGCTTTCAGCAGCGGGATTAGTCTGGCGAATTACACCATTTTCATCCAGCACTACGATCGCATCTAGGGCAATGGTAAATAGCTGTTCTGCTCCCTCTCGTGCTTCATCCATTGAGACGACTTGGGGTAAACTCGTCCAGCAGGCGATCGCCACCGCCACAAAAGCAACTAACAAAAGCAGCACCAGCAAAAGATTAGAACCAACACTAGAGTTAGCGTTTAATCTGATCCCAGCACCCCAACCGATCGCCACAGCGCTACAGACCAGTAAAATCAGGATTACCACCTGAAACGTTACAAAATCTGCGACCAGGCGATTGCTCTGCGTCCTGTAAAGTTTAATCCACCACTCCGCATGGAAGGGGGGAAAGTTTATGCGTCGCATCGCCCCATCCGCTGCCCACAAGACGATCGGACACAGTAGACCCAGGATGAAATCTTGCCACCCCCAAGCCAATCCGCCACAAACCAAAACAACCGTCTCTACCATAAAGAAGCCTAGAGACCACCACGGCCACAGAACCTCTGGCCGCTTTCTTTGCAGCCACAGTGCTAGATGGACTGCCATAATCGAGACCAGGTAACTAATACCTGCCACGACTACTATATGAGCTAAGTCCCCCCAAATTAGAAAGAACAGGCTGACAAACAGCGTAGCCATCAGGGCCGGGCCAAAAACTCCCCGTCGAGACACCACAGCGAAGACGGGGGAAATCTTTCCGTCTACGGCAAGTTGATACAAAATGCGGGGACTGATGGAAATGCAAGTTGTCGAAGAAAGCAGCCAGCCGGAGATTACTAGGAATGTTACGAGCAGGGGGGCTGAATCGCCCCAGAAAGGTCGGGCTGCTACTATCAGACTTGAGAACGGATTGGCGGCGAGCTCTGGAGTAATGGGCGCTCGCATCACGATCCAGGAAACACCCAGAAAGGCCAGAGGCATAAAACCCGTCGAGATTCTCAAAAACCGCAGCGTTTCCCCAGGACGGCGGCTATCGGCGACAAATGAAGCAGCCGCTTCACAGGCATAAACTATAATCGTTGCAAAGAAGTACCATTTTACCCAGTCCAAAAAGCTGATGCTCGGCACGGTGGTGGGAAAAAAGCCCGGACTGTTTGGAGAGAAGGCTAACCAGCCCAACCCTTGAACGGAAAAAGTAAATAAGAATCCAATCGCCGGGATGATGAAAAATAAATGCAGGATGCTCAACGCCCTAGTGCCGCTCCAAGCCACAATCAGGGGTAGCACTGTAAATCCAATTTGCAAGAGCCGCTTCGGAAAAGTAATCCCCAATGGCTCCAGGTTAGTGGCGATCGTGTCTGTGAGCAGGATGGCGTAAAACGCCCCACCACAAGCCCAGCCTATGTAATATCCCAGGGCTGCATAAAGTCCTATAGCCGGGTAGTTTTTTAGCAGTCGAGTGGTATAGTTGGGCGTTCCTCCGGCTACGTTTGGCCAATGCTCGCCTAAGCGCTTCATTTGCAAGTTCAGCATCATACCGACGAGCATTCCAGGCAAGCAGACTAAAATCGCCCCTGTTCCGAGAGCGCCTTGGATCGCCGGCGCAATGCTCAGCCAACCGAGATGAGAAACCAGGCCAAAGCCCCAAGTTTCTAGGGAACTGAGGGTTCGCTCCAAACGCATAGGCGATCGGCTATCAAGATTTTCTCTTGGGGAAGGCTGAGTTGGTTCAGAGTTGTAGCCGTTTTCCGGCTCGTGTCGGATGCCGATCGCCATAAATTTTACCTATTATTTTTTTGGATTTTGCAGTCGCCACCCCGATCTTCCGCTTTTGAGAGTTCAACTTTTTTCTGTTAAGTATTTTTGCTTATCTTAAATTTTGGCAAGCTGCCTTTCCCAGTCAACCAGGAAAATCTATCTCAATCCATCTTCAATATTACATTTTATTTCTGACTTCTGGCTTTTACTAATTTCGCGTTCTTTTAGCCATGCCGTTTAGGGCTTCGGCTAAGTTGTTGGGTGTTTAGGGACTTCAGGCATTACAGAGA
The DNA here is from genome assembly GCF_036702825.1 of Microcoleus sp. A003_D6. Lineage (NCBI taxonomy): Bacteria > Bacillati > Cyanobacteriota > Cyanophyceae > Oscillatoriales > Microcoleaceae > Microcoleus > Microcoleus sp. A003_D6. Next base: position 14,394 of record NZ_JAUBWA010000037.1, read on the forward strand.
AATTGGGCCGGATTTACGCAACTGTTACAGATCCGCGTACCCGCACCCAAAAAATTAGACCGTAAACATCGAACGGGAAGTTTTAGTTGCTCACTTAAATAATTTGATAGCAGCTCGTGTTTAATTTTATATTGTTTGACCCGTTTTATCGGCTAAATTTTTGAGCGCCAACCCACACAAGTTCACGGCAAGCAATACGAGCTATTTGAGGCGTTGCTTAATCAGGGTATGAAAAAAATCAGTTGAAAATCCCCAAGCTTTGTCGATACTGGTTTCTATGACTGGCCTATTTAGCCTTTCATACCGTAAATCAGCAACGCCCAAAAATCCTTTCAATCAAATTCTGGAACGGGCAAGATGCCCATTCCACAAGAAAAAAAATTTTGTGGGATGGCCCCAGAGCCCGTCCTAGTTATTTTTGCAAGAGGTCTAATCTTCTTTCTTCCTTCTAAATAAAAACCCCGGTTTCTTGAGGAAACCGGGGTTTTTTCTACCAACTAAGAGAGGAGTCAAAACTTAACAGGTAGCGGTTGCCGGAATTCTGCTTTTTTGCACAACCGTCTCAACCAAACTACGGGCAAATTTTAGTGGCAGCTTCTTACAACTGTCTCATTTCGTCTTCCAGCACCCGAACCAAATCTTGGTTGCCGCTGGCCCTAGCTACTTCGATGCGGTGGATCAGTTGCTTGTGAATGTTAGCGCGGTGGGTTTCAGCTATTTTTTTTACGTTTTGGCGATTTGTGTTCATGGTGGACGTTCCTTATATTTAATTTGGTGTACCTGCTACTTCTCTAATATAGCGCTAAATTTCAAAAAGTATCTAAATTTACAGAAAATTTACAGTTATTGACCGATCGACCACAATAGTCTACAATCACCGCCATAAGTCAATAGTGATATCTTGACAATTTCCAGTCAATAGTGCCATCTGTAGGGACTTAGGCGTTGCCACGTCCTCCACAAGAGCTTCAAAATTAATGTGGGTCAGGCATCTTGCCTGCTGGAAACAATATAATTCCCCAGTAGGGAAAGGGCATTGCCGTGTCCAACCCAGATATGTGACTTTTAAGCGTCAGGTGTGCATGGAGCACCCAACATTACATTTAGTCAAGCGGTGGGCGGTGCGCACCCAAAATTTACTCAAAACTCAAAACTTTCCCCAGCGCCTCTACCAACTGCTGAAGGTGTGCGAGCTCGTGAGTTGCCATCAGAGAAATCCGAATTCGACTCACACTTACAGTCGGAGGCCGAATCGCGGGAGCAAAAATACCCATCTCCTTGAGTTTGCTGCCAACTGTTAAAGCTGTGGCTGCATCTTTTAACGGAAGACTGAAAATTGGGGAGAGGGAATTGCTAATGGGTAATTGGCGATTCGCAATCGCGCAATATTTGAAAGTTTCAATATTTTGTTGCAACCGCACTCGGCGTTCTGGTTCTTGCTGGACAATTCTCACAGCTTCCAAAGCAGCCGCCGTGTCAGCAGGGGTCAATGCTGTAGTATAAATCCAACTCGCAGCTCGATTGCGCAGAAAGTCAATTAAAGCAGCAGAGCCCGCAACGTAGCCGCCCAAACTTCCTAAAGCTTTGCTGAGGGTGCCAACTTGAATTAGCGGCAATCCCGTACACCCGAAATGTTCTGCACAACCGCCACCCCTAGTACCGAAAACTCCTGTAGCGTGAGCTTCATCTACTAATACCATGCAGTTAAATTGTCCGGCTAAAGCTAACAACTGCGGCAGCGGACACAAGTCCCCATCCATGCTAAAGACACTATCGGTAATAATTAAACACTTGCGATATTTCCCGCGATTTTGCTCTAGCTTGGCTTTTAAATCCTCAAGATTGCAGTGACTGTACTCTAGCGCAGTTGCACCGCTGAGTGCGGCTCCGTTTTTCAGGCTCGAATGGTTGTACTTGTCAGATAATATCAAATCGCGCTTGCCGACAAGGGATGCGATCGCCCCTAAATTCGCCAAATATCCCGAACTGAATATTAAAGCATCTTCAGTTTGTTTTAAATTAGCAATAGCAACTTCTAGCTGTCGGTGCAAATCGCGGTGTCCGCCCACTAACCTCGAACCCGTCGCACCCGTACCAAATTCCTTAGTTGCAGCAATAGCGGCTTGAATTAACCTGTCATCGCCAGCTAGTCCCAGATAATCGTTGCTGGCAAAGTTAATCAGCCTCCGACCTGCTAACTTTACCACAGGCCCGGGGCAACTTTCGATCGATTGTGGCGATCTATACCAGTGAGCCCGGCGAATAGTGTCCAGGGACTTCTCTATCCAAGCGTAAGGGTCTGCGTTCATATTGTCCAGCGATCGGGTAATACGTTATATTATCTGGTGATCAGTCCCTCGCCACCACCGAAGCATATGCCACTCACTAAAAAATACAGATTAGTCACCCGCAGCGATTTTGACGGTCTTGTCTGTGCCGTTTTGCTCAAAGAACTCGATATGATCGACGAGATTAAATTCGTACATCCTAAAGATATGCAGGATGGAAAAATCGAAATAACAAATAACGATATTAGCACCAATTTACCCTATGTTGAGGGAGTTCATCTAGCTTTCGATCACCATTTCAGCGAAACTCTCAGACACGAAAAAATCAAAATCAACCATATCATCGACCCCTATGCAGCTTCCGCAGCTAGGGTGCTGTACAAATATTATGGAGGTCGAGCCAAGTTTCCTGATATTTCTGAGGCGATGATGGCGGCAGTTGACAAATCCGATTCCGCTCAATTTGCCATAGAAGAGGTTTTGCATCCAAAAGAATGGGTGCTGTTAAACTTCATAATGGACGCCCGAACCGGCTTGGGAAGGTTTAAAGAATTTACGGTTTCCAATTATCAGTTAATGATGCAGTTAATCGATTACTGCAAAAATCATACCATCGCTCAAATCTTGCAGCTTCCAGATGTTAAAGAAAGAGTAGACCTTTACTTCGATCAAGAAGAAAAATTTAAAGAGCAAATACAGCGCTGCGCCCAAGTTTATAATAATTTAGTCGTTTTGGATTTGCGCAACGAAGATGTGATTTATGCGGGAAATCGTTTTGTAATTTACGCTTTGTTCCCCGAGTGCAACATATCGATTCACGTACTTTGGGGACTGAAACAACAAAATACTGTTTTCGCAGTTGGGAAGTCAATCTTTAACAAAACTTCTAAAACCAATATTGGGGAGTTAATGTTAAGATATGGCGGCGGCGGGCACCAGAATGCCGGAACTTGTCAGATTGAGAATGATAAAGCTAGTAAAGTTTTGAAAGAGTTAATTGCCCAGATCGAGCAAAATGGTTAAATTTGCTCATCTTTGTTGCACATTCCCGGACACACACTCTCTCTATCTGTAAAGTGCGCACTGCGCACCTTAGCCCTTAAGCAAAATAGTTAAATTGGCTTGATTTTTTTTTCAGTCAGGACTTGAGTCTTTGATTAGACCTCTTGGAAAAATCCTTTCATCAATTGATGGGACGGGCTCTCCGGCCCGTCCCACAAGAGTTATTTTTTCTTGTGGGACGGGCCGGAGAGTCCGTCCTAATTATTTTTGCAAGAGGTCTAATATTTGAATTTTCAGGACTGAAGTCCTTACTGCGAACGGGGATTTTCAGGACTGAAGTCCTTACTAAAAACGGGAGTTTACTCCTCAATGTTTTGAGCTTCTGGGTTCTGGGGGTTGAGATTTTCTGAACTATTGCCTTTGACTCGCGGCAAATGGTCTACCAAACCCATATCAAAAGCGACATCCGGCAAGTCAGCAGCGTTATATTTTCCTGGTTCAAACAATCGCCCGGGAGTAAAACAAGGCTGTTTTAATTGTACCACTTCGGTCGGTAAAAACATTCCCCTAAACATTTTGCGTTCGAGTCCCATAATTTTCGCTCCTAAAACAACTCTCGCATTAATCTTAGCAATTTTTGAGCTGCAACTTCCCAATTAAATAAATCTGCCGTCTCTCTAGCTTTTTGAGCTACCTGAAAACGCATCGGGTCTTCAACAATTTTTCGCAACTGCTGGCGAACAGACTGAAGATTTGGTTCTGCCCAATGAGGAGCATTTCTGATTTTTAGATACTGAGTATCGTAACACTCTCCTACGGGAATTAGATCGTAAGCAAGGGGATAGCAGTTAGCGGTATTGGCGTACTCTGTCGGGCCGCCGTACATAGTCATAGCGACGGGTAAACCCGCAGCAAAGGCATCCAAAATTTTAATCGCAAAACCCTCGCCGCGAAACGGAGCTAAAAAAGCATCTGCTGACAAGTATAAATCAGCTAGTTCTGCTTTAGTACAAAATTTAGGTCTTACTTGAATTTTTGACTTTAATTTGCCGATTTTTTTTTCGATATTTACGATATGTTGGACTATGGCATCAGGATTTTTGCCGCCATCTTTGATAATTAACTCTACGTTGGCATCCTCTTTAAATTCTTCATAAAAAGCTTGAATGGCTAGATCCGTTCCAAATCTATACAAATCATAAGAATTGGTCATGTGCAGAATATATTTTACATCTTTTTGCGTTTTTTGCGGTCTGGGAAAATAGAGTTGCGAGATTAAAGGATTGAAGCCGAGAGGCATAACTGATACGTTTTTAGCCGGACATCCAGCTTTTATTAAGACGTTTTTAGAATATTGGCTGACGGCTAGTTTGTGGGATGAATTGTTGACAGCATCGTAAATCCAGTAATCATAATCATCATGGTTTTTTGCGAATTCGTAATTGATCGCAAAAAGTTCTAAGTTGAGATGTCCTTTGAGTTCTTTTAAAAAATAAGGTTTCCAGTAATGAGACCATTTTATTTGGAATAAATCTGATGGTGCGGTGTTCATCCACTTCGCTAGCAGGTCGTTTTCTTCTGCTGTGGAATTGCGGGTGACGTGAGAGGCAATTTCCGAAGGTTCGACCGAAATAGGAATTCCCATTTGGTCTAATGTTTTCGCCAGGGATAGTGTAATGTCTGCGAAAGAATTAAAGTGTTGAAAGCCAACGTTAAAGTGAACCATATTTATTAGTCATTAGTCATCAGTCATTGGTCATTAGTCATTAGTTATTGTAGGGTGCGTCAGGTCAGAAGGTTTTGACTACAGACTCAGAATTTTTTCCCTGACGCACCCTACAGGCGTGTTAGTTATTGAAAGAATGTAAATGTAGGTAAGCCCCAAACGCATATCTAGTCAGTTATTTCCGATCGCAAATGGTATGGTTTTGCTAAGAAGCCGATCGCACTAAAATGACTGTACAGTCGCACCCGCGCGCCACAGCTTCCGGGATGTTCCCCTGAATCACCTGCTTCAGCAGCCCTTCGCGGCTCGCTCCCAGGACGATCGCATCGCACCGATCGTTCTGAGCCAAATCAATTAAAGCATCAGAAACCGATTTAGCGCAAACCGAAGTCGCTATTACCGAACAGCTAACCCTGCGCTTGATAAAATCCGCCGCTTGTTTTAATTCGCGGCGATCGGGTTCTGCAACAGAAGGCTGGTGAACCTGACACAATTTAATCTCCGGTACAGCACTCGCAGCCACCAAAGCAGGTAGCAGCCGCAAAGCCGCAGCTTGCTTGTAACTGCCGCGAATAGGCACCAACCAGCGGTGCAAACCCATCAGCGTGTGCAGTCCCAATTCTGGCGCCAGAATGTCTGCATTCGGCGGGGAAAGTTCCGTCTCTGGAGTCGCTGGTGAATCAGAGGCGATCGCCAATGCGGGATTATCTGCACCATCAACTCCTGCGGGCTTTAACTCCCATTCTACAGACGCATATTTCCGCCCGCTGAAAGTTGCGGAAAACTCATTTTTCTTACGTGTTGCTAATAGTTTTTCGCTCCATTTAACCAAAATCACCTCGCAGCCTGCTTGCCGAATTACGGTATCAACCACATCGCCAAAAATGCGTTCTTTCGTGGATATTTCGCCTTGCCAGCCCATCAAAATTAAATCGATATGTCGCTCCTTAATTGTCTCCAAAATCGCGTTAGGCACGTCGTGAGCTACCCGTATTTGGGTGTGGACTGGCAAGTTCCAATTGCGAACAATTCGCTCGGCTTGTTGCAGCAGGCGGCGGCTTTTTGTTGTCCGCACTGCGCTTTCTGAGGGGGAACTGTTGCGCGGTACTAAGATGATTTGCAGGCATTCTAATTCGTAATTGCGATCGCGCGCGATCGCCGCCGCCAGCCGCAGCAAAGCGGGTGCTGTTTGGGGGTTGGAAAGCGGCACTAATAAGCGGCCGTTTCCGACTTGCGGAGCCCTAGTTTGATAGACAACATAAGAAGGCTCTGGATGCGGGCCCTGGGTTGTTTCTCCGGTGAGGCGATCGGATTCAACTCGGATAATGTCGCTGCGGGTAATAATTCCCACCAAATGGCGGCCTTCTACGACCGGCAAGCGGCTGATATTGTAGTTGTTGAGCCTGTACAAAACCTCGCTTAAAGTATCCCTTGCTTTGACTGCGATCGGCTGTGGAGTCATAAATTCTTTGAGCAGGGAGTTGCCGGACAAATTGCGCTCGCTGGCATTTGCCAAATCGGTTTGACTGACAATTCCGACTAATTTGCCATCTTCAACTACTGGAAATCCTCGGTGGTGCGATCGCGAAAAAGCCTGCATCACTTCATCGAAAGTCAGCAGACTAGAAAGAGTTTCAACTCGGCGCTGCATCACGTCATCTGCGTGCAAGTCGCTCAAAGTATTGCTGGCAGCTTTTACCTTTGTCAGTTGAATGCCGTTAAAATCCAAAAGGCGATCGTACAGCGAGCCGCTCTCTACCTTTTCTGCCATTAAATAAGCAACTACAGAACAGATCATCAAAGGCAGCACTAATTTGAAATCCGCCGTAATTTCAAACACAATTACTACCGAAGTAATCGGCGCTCTAGTAACCGCGCAAAAAAACGCTCCCATTCCCGCCAAAGCGTAAGTTACCGGCGAACCAACGCCCAGGGAATCTGCCTGCACAATGCCCACCATGTGACCGAGTGCAGAACCCATAACTAGGGAAGGGGAGAACAATCCTCCCGGAGCTCCAGAAGCAGCGGAAATAATTGTCAGAAAAAAGTGTGCTACAAAAGCAATTAAACTCGTTATGCCGCTTGCTTCACCGGTCAGCAGAAACTCCCGCAAACCCGTATTGTTGCGGAAACTTTCTGGGAGAAAAGCTATTACTGAACCGCAGATTAGGCCAGCTAGAGCCACTCGCGCGGGCAAAGCTAATTTGAGCGATCGCCTGTTAAATTGCAAGCTAGCAACAATCCCTTTCGCGAACAAAGCTCCCAGCAATCCCGCTAAAACTCCTAGCAGTATGTAGAAGGGTATTTCCTGAGCCTCAAAACTGCTTTGGTACTCGCGAAGGTTCAAACTTAAACTATCGCCGCCCAAAAGCTGCGAGACAACTGCACCGATAAATGAAGCGATAATTGCAGGCCCTAAAGTCAATCCCGAAACGTCGTGCAGCAGTTCTTCAACTACAAACAAAACTCCTGCAATGGGAGCATTGAAACCAGCAGCCAATCCCGCAGCAGCACCGCAAGCAATCAATTGGCGGCGGTAATCTGGAGAAGTAGGCATCAAGTGACCGATCCAGCCGGCCAAAGATGCTCCTATTTGCACAGTAGGGCCTTGCCTGCCTAAAGTTAAACCTGAACCAACTGCTAAAATAGTGGTCAGAAGTTTGGCAACAGCTACTCGCAAATCTAAGGAAAGATTGACGCCGCCGAGAGCAGCTTTGACGTGAGGAATGCCGCTACCGGCAGTTTCGGGAGCAAAACGCTCAACCAAGAAACCTGTCAGCAACCCGCCTAATAAACCGAAAGTCGGAAGTAAAATCCAAGCGGGAATTACTGTCGATGTAGCAACTCGCCAACTGCCGAGCCATCCGACTCCTGATTTGAGTACAACGCCAGCGAGTCCGGCAACCAAGCCGATCAGACAAGCTTCAAAAATAGCTAGGCGTTTCGGTCGTAAAAACAGTTGAGATTTGATGACCCTGGAAGGTTCCCTAAGTTGTTGAGGGATAGTAATGTACGGCATAAATAGGGTTGATTGCCTGAGAATTCTCTGCTCGATCGCACTTTAGCAAAAAATCGTTCGACTTAGCAAAATATAACTAATTTTGGCGTTGCTGAATTAGGGTATGACAGGAGCCAAAATACGGGAGGGGAGTCGAAAATGATTTCCGAGATTTTGATGGGAATTGGAACATCTCCAAATTTTAGATAATGAATTAGTAATTTAATTGAATACCATAGCACTTTTCACACTTAGAATAACAAAGAGTTTTTCTTTTTAGCCGAGCCAAGTAATGTCTGAGTCTTGTATTTTCACCTTCAACTCTTGTCATAAGCTGTTGTGCATTTAATTTGTATGTTGAGGGCGGGCAGGATGCCCAACCCCTACTCCCCACAAGAGGAAAAATTTATTTGACTGTGCAATTTAAATGCGGATTAGCTTATAGGTTTTGCTAATAATTTGGTCTCCATCCGGAATAAAATTTGGGTAAACTTTCCAGCCATCTGTTACATAAAAGTAGCATTTCCATTTACTAACCTCCGCCCATAGTGGTTCAAAAGTTTTGGCACTGTGGTCGCCTAAAACCCATCCTACAATACCTGGCTTAAAATGGTCTACCGCCGTCGATTGCCAGGTTTTGTTTTTTTTTTAACCCACAAATGTTTGTAATTCATCTAATTCTCCTACTTCGGGATTTGTTTCCGGTTCGTAAAAATTTGGCAATAGTTTTCCGGCTTCTTTTACCCAATTAATGATTGTAGTATGATGTACATTCTTGACTCTTTCAATTGCTCGAAAACCCAGGCCATTAACATACATTTTGAGACATTCACGTTTAACTTCTTCTGGATATCCTCTTTGAATTTTATAATCTATAAATTGTCTTTTGCATTCGACACAAATATAATTTTGTTTGCCTTTTTTGTGACCATTTTTATTGATATGAGTTGAATTGCATTCAGGGCATTGCATAATATTGCTTTTAAATGTGTGTTATTTTTAACGCTCCGAGGACAACCTTATAATACCATAGTTCAGCAACGCCAGGAAATGATACTATTGCGGGTATCGATCCGATCGCTACTAACCCTGGAGTTGGGGAGTTTGATACTTTGATCGGCGGGGAAGGCAGTTACCGTTTCCTGTTGGGAGATAGCGATAAAATCTACTACTCTGGCGACGGTAATGCTGCGATTAGTGACTTTAATTCTGCTGAGGATGCGATCGTCCTTTTGGGAGTTAAGGACAATTATTCGCTGTCGGTTTCGGGGAATGTGACTAGCATTTTCCTGAAAAAACCCGGTCAGTCGGACGATCTAATTGCGACGGTGCAAGGGGTGACGGATTTAAATCTCGATCGACCTTATTTCACTTTCATCTAAGAGAGATATAGCCTTTATCGGGTAGATAAGGTGCGTCGCCATCTACGGATGGCGGCGCACCTTATACCAATTTTAAAAAAGAATGCAACAGTATTCTTGTTCCCCCCCTTAGCAAGGGGGGGCTAGGGGGGGTCGAAGAGTGTTGCACGATTTTAGAGAAATGGTATTACTTATTAGAAGGTTGTGTGTACCACCTATACAGGGAATATGCTGTATATCCACATCAAACGATCGATCCAGAAAACTCGCCCCGGCTCAATCCTCGAACCGTATCATCCAAACCAAAAATCCTAAAATTTGTTCTACGGGCGGTAAGGAGTAAATATTCAGGTCGATAGTTACTTCGGTTCCAGTAAGCTTAAGAAATTGCCATTGGAGGCCATTAGTAACAGAACCATAGAGGATGGGCAATGGTTTTTGTTTGGCGTCATTAAATTTTTGTGCCGCCACCATTTCTGCAACACACTGACCGATTCCTGTTTTCAAATCTGCCTGTTTTGCCTCTACAATGACAATTGCTGGTGCTTCAATTGCTAATTGTTCGGTGGAACGACTGATGAGAAAGTCACAGCGTCCATTCAGTCCCAGCGATTCATCTACGTTGAAATCTTCACCAGAAAACATACTAATTTGACGGTTAAGAATGCGTCTAATTTCTACAAGAACTGGACTAATAATTAGCTCCGATCGGGCTTTTTCGCTGCCTGTGGCTACAGCAAGCGGTAGAGTTTCTTCAAGAGTTGTGGCAAGAGTGTTGCTGGGTTGGATGGAGGCAATTTCAGGAAAAAACCTGACTCCTTCTACTGTGGTTAAATTGAAGGCTTCTTTAACTTTGGTAATGGTGGTGAATTGACTGTATGGCATCTGGTTTGCGTTGAGTTTTGTAGTAGTAATATCATTTCTGCGTTAATCTGGGGTTTTTCACCCTATAACTTCCACTAATGTTTTTAAATCGGGGACTTCCAAGTCTGGCTGGCCGCTAGCCGGCAGTGTCGCCCCAAATCCTGTTTTGTCGTGTCTTCGATTTACCCAAACTGTTGAGATTCCCATAGATGCGGCCGGTACAATGTCGTGATAGATGCTTTGAGCAACGTGCAGGAGTTTGTCAGCAGAAATTCCCATTGTTTCTAGGGCGATTTCAAAGTTGCGAGTTGACGGTTTGTACGATCGCACTTGTTCCGCAGTAATCAACCAGTCGAATTCAACTTTTAAGTGTTTGGCTGTACCAGCAAACAAGTCGCCGTCAATATTGGAAATTACTGCCAGTTTGTATTTCTGTTTGAGTGCTGACAAGGCTGCAACTGTATCGGGAAATGGCTGCCAATTTTTGATGGAATCAACCACACAGTTAAGTTCTGTTGCTGTCGGCTCAAAATTAAATCTTTGACCGATTTTTTTAACTATTTGTTGCAAAATTTCACGGTATCTTATATAATGATTATTCTGGTTTTCTAGTTCGGATTCAAATTCAGCAAAAAGCTCTAAAGTTCCGTCATCGCTCAAATCAATTTCCCGATTTGACAGCAATTCTTTTAATACTGGCAATATGCCTCTTTCCCAATCTATAAGAGTGCCGTAGCAGTCAAAACTCACAACTTCAAATTGATTAAAATCTAACATCTGTCATCGCTCCTATTCTACGGTTGATATTCAGCAAAAATTTCAATTTTTCCGACTATATTGCGGTTAAACTCTACCAATTCTTCTGCCGGAATCCAATATTCTTTATGAATCGAACTGCCGACAGTTTGGACTGAATATTTTTTTAAGAATTCAGCCAAAACTCGAAACTGAGTTACATAGCCGAAATATCCCGATGCTGCATCTCTTGTATTCCAATCTCGTGCAATTTGTATGGCATAGTCTTTGTAGAGTACGGGATAAAAAATAGGCTGAAAAGACAGTCGCGGTGGAAATGCCATAAAATCGCTTTCTTTAATCAGTTCCATTTCTTTTTTTCCGACGGCTCGGAACAGCGTTACTGTCTCTCCATCTGATATATTGATATTTTTAAACCAAGCTTTCCAACCGTCCCAATTGTGAACTATTTTAGCTAATTCAGCGTAACCGGCGGCGCGGGGATGGGAACCGTCATTTTCGGTAAGTTCTTTTTGCCAAATTTCCGATTTTTGCAGGGGAGTGCAAACCTCTAGATAAGGCACTTCTAATTCGCTGCAAACTTGGGAAAACTGTTCGGATAAATTGGCTATTCTGATTGTGCGATCGGCATCAATAACTGGCGGCGGGCCTATCATTAAAACTGGAAATATTTCTTTGGCTGATGTGAGAATATCTCGGGCATTTTCAATTGATTTTTCAACTTCTATGCGAATTTTTTCGTTTTCTATGTAAGTGTCGTTGACGCCAAAGGAAAATACTATTCTGCCGTCGCCGTAGTGAGGTAAGCGGCAAGAAACTTCGCTGAACCAGCGAGTTTTTATATCGGTACTGGTTTCTCCCCTTATTCCTAAATTGTAGTAGGTAATATCGTGTCCTTGTCCGCAAGCGGCCGCGCAAATCCGTCCTGTCCAACCGAGACATTTTAGATCGCCCGTACCGTTTACAAAAGAATCGCCGATAAAACAAATACGCATATTACCTGTGGGAATTGGGAATTGGGAATTGGGAATTGGGAATTGGAAATTGGGAATTGGGAATTGGGAATTGGGAATTGGGAATTGGGAATTGTTGACTGTTGACTGTTGACTGTTGACTGACGATCGATCGCAACTAACAACTGACAACTGACTACTAACAACTGCCAACTGCCAACTGCCAACTGCCAAATGACTTTAATTCTTGCCGATGACGGACAATCCCTCTACAATTACAGACGGTGTGTGGAAAGAACCGTTCCATTCGGAGTCTCCTCCCAATTCTACTAATTGTTTGAGGACGCTGTAGACGTTGCCGGTTACCATTGTGTCTTTGATTCTGCCGACTATTTGACCTTTTTTGACTCGGTAGCCGAGATCGACGTTAATCGAAAAATCGCCGGAAATTCCGGCACTGCCGCCGAGCATTTGATCGACTACAATTCCGTCGTCTAATTGAGCGATTAAATCGATTAGCGAAAGCGAACCTGGTTTAATCAAAACATTGAACAAACTCGGCGTGGGATAGCTGCCCAAACCCGGGCGAAATCCGTTGCCGGTTGTGCCGCTACCCAAGGCTCGACCGGTGGTGCGATCGGTATAAAATAGCTGCAACACTCCGCTGTTGATAAAGACGATCGCCCGAGTGGGAGTACCTTCGTCATCAAAAGGACAGCTATAAGGCCCGATATCCGGCTGCTGCCAGAGGGTGACAAGCGGCGATGTCACTTGGGAACCCAATCTATCGCTCCAAGGCGAAGCGCCTTCGAGTACCTGTTTGCCGTTCAACGCCGCACAGACAGTCCCCCACAGCAAGTCGGCGGCTTTGGCTGTAAATAGCACCGGCACGCGGCCAGTGGCGGGGGCTACATTGTATGCGGCCCATTCCAAACGCTGCAAAACCCGCTTGGCGCTGGTGTTCATGTCGAGGGTACCGCGTTGGGTTTCGCCTTCCCAAATGTTGAGGAAATCTTCACCCCGCACTAATTCTGCTGATAAGTAACCGCTGAGGGTGGTGTCGGTGTGACCCGAATCCAAGCCTCTGGTGTTTACCAAGCGGGTGCTTTCGATTTCGCAGTCGAGTTCGGCGGTGCAGAGGCTTTCGGGATAGGCTTCGCGGACGATCGCGATCGCCTCTTTTCCCCAGTTTACTAGCTCCCCAGCCGACACAGACACTCCGAGATCGGGATAAACAACTTTCTCACCGGTGCCGAGTTCGATGGTTTCCGGTTCGTTGAGTTGCGAAAGCGCGATCGCCCTGTCCACCAAAATTTGCGGTTCCACGGGCCCGTAAGCCACCGCCAAACCCGGCCGCCCGTCCCGCCACAGCCGCAGAGCAATGCCTTCTGCTTGGGCGGTTTCTAGCTGTTTGAGGCGGTTTGCTTCAAAAAAGACCGGCCGCGAGAGCGATTGCGATTCCAATACCTCAGCAGCTTCAGCACCTGCTTTGGTGGCTAGTTCTAGCAGTTGTTCTGCTGATTGGTCATTGGTCATTGTTGTCGGTGGTTGGTAATGGGCGATCGGGAATTAATTGGTCATTAGTCATTAGTCATTAGTTATTAGTCAATATACCTGTTAACTCTCTTTCTAAATGACTGTAAATTAACTGATGACTGATGACTGCTGACTAATGACTGATGACTAAATATTTAGTTCGTGCAGCAGCCAAAATCCGGCGAAAGATTCCGATTCTGGATTCGACTGAATTGCTAAGAAATGTACTTGTTTTGCTTGTTTTTTCGCTGCTTCAAATGCTTTGCCTTCTTTCTCAGTTGCTGCGTCTCTAAGATTAGCTAAAATCCAGCGATCGTTAGCTCCGGTATCTAATACAAGCTTAGCGGGCGGGCCGCTTTCAAATTTCAGAAAAGCCAACTCCAAACCCGACATCCAACCGGCCAAAGCGTTTGCTCTCGACGAGTAGATCATCAGCCCCGGAATTTGCGTTTCCGGGCCCAGGCCTGTCATCGGCAGCCCGAAAGCTTCGCCAAATCCGATATCCCACTCGGACATTTCGTCAAAAGCTGCGATCGGCAAACTCACAAACGCCCATTTTTCGCCGATTAAAGCATCCGGAAGCGCCACAGGCGTTTCGGGTACAAATTGAACGGTCGGGTTCGGAGCGGCTTTATAGCCCGGTTCGGCGGGATAAACGTCTTGCATCCGTTCTTCCAGCCACAGGCTGAGGGCGAGGGTGCGGCGGCTGGAGGCGGCGGGAATATCCAACTCCTCGCAGGCTTTGGTAATCATGTTCGCCATTTGGCGGCGGAAAAAGCGGATTTTTTCGGGTCGTTTCGGTGAGATTGCGATCGCCTCTTTAATTGCGCCAGCCAGCCACAGGGAATTCACGGTTGTACTGGGGCAGAATTGCGAGTAGCGAAACAGAGATTCGGCCTTGTCGCTTACATTCAGCGGGCTTTCGCAGATCAGCACTTCCCATTTTTTTTTCTCTCGCTCGTCTAGGATCGGACGGCTGTAAAAGTCGAGTTCCCAAATAGTTGCCATGCCGCGCTGTTAAAAATTAATCCTTTCTCATGTTACCGGACGGCGGGCAAGTTTCTGATTCTGAAAACTTAAGACAGATTTTCAATCGCGGGCGATTTTGCCGGAATACGCGGGCGATCGGATGTCAGGCATCTTGCATTGCATCTTTGATGCGCCGATCGCCCGCCCACAATAGGTTATAAAATTTTTACAACCATAAATTTAGTTTTAGCTAGTTGCAAATCTCATAGAGATTATGCAGCTTTTGCACTTCCGGCACCCAACAATAATTAGTAAAAACTTCGGTGCGGACGGCGCTCTAATAATTAGTAAAAAGTAGGTGCTGCTGAACACCATACGGCGTTGCTTAATTAGGGTTTGAAAAAGAACCAGGCAAAAATCCAGAAGCTTTGTGGACAATGGTTTTTATGATTTGCATATTTAACCGTTCATACCCTAAATCAGCAACGCCGAACTTTATCAAATTTTGACTGTGTAGTTTAAATGCCGCAACAGCTTAGCACTTTTAATAGACCTCTTGCAAAAATCCTTTCATCAATTGATGGGACGGGCCCCAGAGCCCGTCCCACAAGAGTTATTTTTTCTTGTGGGATGGGCCCCAGAGCCCGTCCTAATTATTTTTGCAAGAGGTCTAATACTTATAGTGCTGGGCGCATTGGAGCCTAGAAACCGGGTTTTTTTACGAACAGACGTGTTGTAGTCCACAGATTCGGTATAAAAACCCGGTTTCTGACTACCCGTGCGTCCAACACTGAGTTAATAGCCGCTTGTGCTGCGGATTTTATTGGCGCTTTGCTGGCTACTGCCTTTACAGAATTGGCGCTACAATCAAAAGTAATAGTTTAGTTTGATTTCATGAGAAAAATCCTTCTCGAAAAGATTGTTTCTACCCTACAACCTTTAGATTTTGTTCTCGGTTTGTGGCAAGGAGGTTCAGCAGCCCACGGATACACCGACGAGTGGTCTGACCTCGATATTGCCGTTGTGGTTGAAGATAACTGCGTGCAACAAACCTTTGATATTGTTGAAAAAGCTCTAGCCGAAATTGGCGAAATCGAACTAAAATATCGAGTTCCAGAACCCGCTTGGCACGGTCAGTCGCAGTGCTTCTGGCGGCTCAAAGAAACCCCGCCGTTTTTGCTAATTGATTTTGCCGTTTTCAGGCGCAGCAGCCGCAACGATTTCCTGGAAATAGAGAAACACGGAAAAGTCCCGGTCGCCTTTGACAAAGCCAATCTAATTGTACCCCCTCATTTGGATACAAACAAGCATCTTTCCCAAATGCTAGCCAGATTCAACGAAATTAAAATCCGTTTTGATTTGCTGCAACCTCTGGTAAACAAAGAGATTTATCGCGGACATTTAGTAGATGCGATCGGCAATTATCATGAGTGGACGCTCTTACCCTTAGTCGAACTGTTGGGCATGATTTACCGTCCCCACAGATACGACTTTGAACTAAAATATTTCAGCAGAGATTTTCCGCCAAAAATAGTCGATCGCGTTGCACCCCTTTTCTGCATTGCAAATCTTGAAGATTTGGCAGCAAAACAGCAAATAGCCGAGGCTTTTTTTGCAGAAACCTTACCGCTGGTAGAAGCTAAGTTTTACTCTAATACAAATTATGAAAAACGATATCTGTAGAGACAAAACCGTGCCGTTTCCGGCGCGGGAATCATGGACGCGGCAGTGCCGTTTTCATGCGATATGCGATTTTTAATAATTAATTAGTAAGAAATAGAGGACTGTAGCAAGACTTTGTTGAATTAATATAAGAATGCCCTAACAGCACCGTAAGGCGCTAAATGTTTCGTGAAAGCGATTAATATAGTAGCAGCAACCTTAAAGATTAAAATCCCATGACAAAACTCAGCGTCAACATCAACAGAATCGCCCTCCTCAGAAACTCTCGAAACATCGGCATCCCCAGCGTTACCGAAGCCGCAAAAACAGTAATTGCCGCCGGAGCCCACGGCGTTACAGTCCATCCCCGCCCCGACGAAAGGCACATCAAAGCTGCCGATGTTTACGAATTAGCCAAAATGCTAACCGTAGAGTTCAACATCGAAGGAAATCCGTTTCAGCCCCCATTTATGGATATAGTTTGCGACGTAAAACCAGCCCAGTGTACCTTAGTCCCGGACGCTCCCGACGTGCTAACTTCCGATAGCGGCTGGGATATTCCCGAAAATCGATCTCGCCTCTTACCAATCATTGAAAAATTAAAAAATAACGGCATTAGAGTTAGTCTGTTTATGGATGCAGATGCTGCTCTCATGCCGCTAGCAAAAGAAGTTGGAGCAGACAGAGTAGAGCTGTACACCGAACCCTATGCAACTGCTTTTCGCGAAGGCAAAGTAGAATCGGTTTTTCAACAATATGTCTTAGCGGCTAAAGCGGCTCAAGATGCCGGTTTAGGAGTGAATGCCGGACACGATCTAAACTTGCAAAACTTAACCCACTTTTGCTCAATTCCTGATATTCTAGAAGTATCGATCGGCCATGCTTTAATTGCCGAAGCGCTAGAAATGGGCTTGTCCAACACGGTAGAAGCTTACCTAAAGATTCTCTCAGGTTCCTAGTACAAATAAACCTCGCGGGGGAAGCCCGGTTTTGCACAATAATCGTAACTACATCTGCCCTTAGAAATCCTAAGCTGTCGCGCATTTAAATTGCATATTCGGGGCGGGCTAGAAGCCCACCCCACAAGAGTTTGATTGTTTTTTGACAGCCAATTTAAATGCAGAACAGCTTACTAGCTTCTAAGCCTGTAGGGTGCCACGGGTAGAACACTTACGCTTACAAGGGAAACGAGAAAGGAGCCGTGGCACCCTACAATACTATTTTAAATGCGTAACAGCTTACTAGCTTCTAAGTGCTAAGGTGCGCAGTGCACACCCTACAGAAGCTAGTGCGTGCGATCGCGAACTGATAATTAGCCGATCGCCCGCAACCAGGTAAGAGTAGAGGCCGTCACCCCCTACGGGTGATAGCGGTTTTTAGCTAACAAGGCAAATCCCGGAGCCAACACACCGCGTTTTTTGGGTGTTGGCATTTTTTTTAGCCAACTCCTCGACAAAAGCTTTAATTTTCATTGACCAAATTACTAATATTTTCGATGATATTATCCTGTCAGGAGTATCATTAAAATGTCACGACAAACTGAGGCGACTGCGAAAGCTCCCGCACTGTAAATCTGCTACCAGTAGGTTTTGTGCAAGTACGGGAAATTTATGTGTATCCTCCATACTGCTGTAGCCGATCGCGATCCGCCAGATTTAATCCGGTGAAAACAGGTCAACACAAGTAAACATATACAAATCCTTACCCCCCTCCCAAGTGCGACATGAAAAAACTAATTTTACTGACTGGAATGCTACTGATGATGATGGCAAAATCAGTATTTGCCAGCCCTGTAGCCCCAAAAATTGAACCGGGCGATCGGATGGCTGCCTCGGAAATTACAGAAACCTTTAACAAACCCGCTACCTCTTCTGCCACAGTTCCAAACCTCGAACCCATCGAGCGAATGTCAACCTCCCAAATTAGAGAAACCATAAACCAACCCACCACCTATATTTTTGAAGGCGTCAAAGGGCGAGAACTCACTCTCTCCCTGTGGGCGGGACAACTGACAGCCGAACTGTACAGTCCCAACGGTCAGAATATGGGAGTTATTGAAAAAAACGACAATCAGTGGATCGGCCAGTTGCCAGAATCCGGCATCTACCGCGTGCGAGTTACCCCGAAAGGTGAGACTACCAGCTTCGTGCTGGGACGCGACTTTAACGCCAAGTGGACTTATAGACCCGATCGCGCAATTCCCATAGCATTCGGGGAAAAAGAAGCTACAGTCAAACTCAAAATGTCCGGCTATCAAATCCAGCCCCTCACAGTTCAGGGGAAACAGGGACAGACAATCAGGGTGAGTGCGAGCAACAAAAATCTCGATGTGGCGATCGAATCTCCGTCGGGACAACTCTTGGATCAAGGTGAAGGTCAAACTTTTGCTCAACTCCCCGAGTCCGGAACCTACCGGGTGCTGATAGTTGCCAACAGGCCCGTCAAGCCCTCCATCAAAGTTTCCGTGCAATAGCAAATATGGCAAAAATACTGTCGGGCGATCGAATTTCCGTCGCCCAAGTACAAAAGCTCGCCCGAAACGCGAGCTTTTTTTTGCGTAAAATCAAATCCGGTGGCATCGGAATTAATATTAACCGCAATCATGATAAGGCACTGCCGTGTCCCTACAATTAATCGGGCGATAGTTACATATCTGGAGAGCGCTATCAATTAGACCTCTTGCAAAAGTCCTTTTAATCAAATTTGGGAACGGGCAAGATGCCCATTCCACAAGAAAAAACTTTTTGTGGGATGGGCATCTTGCCCGTCCCAGCTATTTTCGCAAGAGGTCTATTGTTTTGCGGTAGGGACACGGCCTTGCTGTTTCCTCCCAGTGCTCGTGCAACCCGAAGGGATCTAAAATCCACCTTGGATCAGCGCTTCAAAACGTTCTTGTTTCCAAATATAGCTTAAATCCGAGTCAGCTAAAGCTAGCTCTCGATATAAGATAGGCATAAACTCCACAGCCCGCTGCAAATTGTCAAGGGCCAAATCCGCAAAGCCCAGCAGCGCATAACAGCAAGCTTGATTGTAAAAAGCATTAGCAAAATCAGGATTTATTTCTAAGGTAGTTTCGTAGCAAACAATCGCCTCCGAGTAGCAACCTTTTCGCGCCAATTCCACACCCCGGTTGTACCAAATCAAATAATCCTCAAAGGGACACTCAGATGTGGAAGGGAACTTGGCATTTTTCTGATTTAAAGCTACTAATTTTACCAAAGCAACTCTCCGTTCGCCTACAGCTTCGGCTATGCCCGGTTTCAGAGCGAGCGATCGGCTAAAACTAGCTACTGCTTGTTTGTAAAGTCCCATTGAGTTCGCAGCTAGACCGCGATTGTACCAAGCCTTCGCATCGTCTGGATTAAACTCGATCGCCCGATCGAAACTGTTGAGCGCCAGATAGTAAAGTTTGAGTTCCAACAGAACATTACCTCGGTTGTACCACACCGCAGCAACGTCCGGCTGCAAATGTAAAGAGCGATCGAAACTCAGAACCGCCTTATGGAAAAGCCCCATATCGATCAGCGTCAGTCCTCGGTTGTGCCAAATACTCGCCTCGCACGGGTTGAACTCCAGAGCCCTGTCAAAACTGTTGAGAGCCTCCAAAAAGCGCCCCAACTTTCCTAAAGCAATAGCCCGGTTGTGCCAGCCAAAGCTCGCATTCGGCTCCACCGCCAAGGCCTCATCAAAACTTTTCAGGGCATCTAAGTGCCGTTCTAAATTCCCCAAAGCCATACCTCGTCCGAACCAAGCTTTATAATGATCCGATTGCAACTTCAGAGCTCTGTTAAAGTTTGCCAGAGCACCATCATGATCGTTAGCTTCGAGGTGGCGCGAACCCAGGTGGTAATACCAAGCCGCTTCCAAGTTTTGGATTAAGTTCATAATACTTCGCATCTATCTTAGGGATGATTGTACAGGAACAATGCCCGGAGTTAAACTGTAATTCCACTAAAAATCTGAAAATTTTGATACAAGGCGATCGCCCGTACAAACTGCCAGTCACAAGCTCAATAATTGGCGATCGAAAATAACTATTTTCCTCTGGCAAAAAGCTCTTTCAGCTAACCGCACTCATCGCTTTGTTGGCTCTGCTGCGAATCTCAAATCAGCCTGAGTCACGCAACTATTACCGCATCCCGAATCAGGTTTGCAGTTATACAAAGAGCGCAAATCCCATAGTGCGGCTCCAACTTCTGCTTGCTTTCTTCAAGCAACCACAACCGCTTTTTGAGCAGTCTCGTTCAACAGCAACTTGCCAGCAGCATCAATACTAAAATCCTTCCCCAGCACAAAACCCTTGCCCATCAACCGCTGGCAAACAACCAGCGCAGTAATCCGGCGAATTTCTTCCATCACGTCAGCCGGAATCAAATAACTCAAACTCCAGATCACCGACTCGCAGTCAGACCAAATCAAACGCTCAATACTGACAATCATCAAAGCAGCTACACTGTCAACAGACAGCCGCCCTCTGAGATCCGCAATCAAGTCTTTACCAATTAAGCTATTGCGAGTCATCATCGCTCTAGCCATCTTCCCAATTTCTTGTTCGAGTTCTAAATTATTCATGATTGGCACTGGCTTTGATATTTTTAAACCACTACTAAGAGTAAAAACAGTAGACGCTACCAGGCTCTGCCCTAGCGTAGCTGACCCAGGCTCTACCGCAACTCTTTTAACAAAGTATACCCAAAGAAAGATTAAAAATGTATCTAAAGGCAGATACAAAATATTTTTTAGCAAAAATAACTGAACCAATTCCCACAAGAGTTTTTGCGAGCAGCGAAGTAAGTATTTGTGCTCGCTGTGGTACTGAATAAAGTCAATCGATTTTAGATTTTAGATTGAAGAATTAGACCTCTTGCAAAAATAATTAGGACGAGCAAGATGCCCATCCCACAAGAAGAAATAACTCTTGTGGAACGGGCATCTTGCCCGTTTCATCAATTGATGAAAGGATTTTTGCAAGAGGTCTATTGGAGAATTGGAGAAAGCTACCTCACGGATGAATCCGGGGGGGTTGTACCGGGTTCCTTTCGGCCGAAGATTGGTAAATTCGATACTTGACACTCCCCGACCTGAAGGTACGGGGATTCTTAATTCAGCGACTGACCTTAAAGCGTTGCGTCCTTTCGGCAATACTCAAACTTTTTAACCGTGGTATACCACCAATTAACGAGCCTGATTCGCAGCCACCCCAGCGGGTCTATCTCCAAAAGCGTACTAGGATATCTGACCTAGGGTTTGGGTATGCCCTACCCTACCTAACCATACTGAAATAGTTTGTTTGCTGGTTGGGAACCTACTTTTTTCAGTTCTTAGCTGTTTAAAGAGTTTTCGCCGCTCTGTGTCCCCAATTTATGCCTAAAAGTGTGTCTTTGTTTCACGATGGCAAAGGAGTTTAACCTCGACTATTTAACTATACCATGTTATCCTGTCTTGTCTGGGTTTTTCTAAACTAAAGCCGTCCTATAAAGACAAGGTTTTAAACCCATTTTTCTGATAAAGTAGTTATCGAGCGAGAGAAAAAAACAATGGCTGCAAACCAGCCAGACATCGATATTGCCCCCTTTATCGACTACGGCCTGATTGACCCCACCGCCACGCCTGAGCAAGTAGAAAACTGCTGCCAACAAGCAGATAGATTTGGCTTTGTCACAGTTTGCGTGTATCCCTGCTACGTCCGACAAGCAGTCGATCTGCTGCACGGCAAGCGCCCGAAAGTCTGTACAGTCATAGGTTTTCCAACCGGTGCAACGACATCGACTGCGAAGATTTACGAAGCCCTAGAAGCAGCAGATAATGGAGCCGTAGAGTTAGATGTCTCGGTTAATTTAGGATTGCTGAAAGCTGGCAAAATCGACGAATTCCACCGGGAATTAGCCCAAATTTGCGAAGAAACCAATCTCACCATCAAAGCAATTATCGAAAGTTCGCTGCTTTCGGATGCCGAAAAACAATTAGCGGCCCAGATTTGCATGGAGGCCGGTGCCGCCTACATTAAAACCAACACTGGCTTTTTTGGCGCGGCGACAGTTGATGATGTGCGACTGCTGAATGAAGTTACTAAGGGCAGGATCGGGATTAAAGCCGCCGGCGGAATTCGCACTCACGAACAAGCTTTAGATTTGATCGTCGCTGGTGCAACTCGTTTGGGGACTTCCCGCGGCCCGGAATTGATCCGCCAGCGAGATAATTTAGATAAAAGGTAATTGTTGCTACTGTGGAGTCAATCTAAAATCTAAAATCTAAAATCGAGTGACTCGAACTTACAAAGCAACTGGAATCAATCTTAAGAGTGCGCCGATCGGCGAATCCGATCGAGTGCTGACTGTTTTGACGCGGGAATTCGGCTTAATTCGAGCCGTAGCACCGGGTGTTCGCAAACAGCGATCGACCATTGGCGGTAGAAGCGAATTATTTGTTGTCAACGAATTGCTAATTGCCAAAGGCCGATCGCTCGACAAGATAACCCAAGCCTCCACAGTAGAATCCTATCCGGGTTTGAGCCGCAACCTCGGAAAACTCTGTGCCGCCCAATATCTGGCAGAATTGGCGATCGCCAGCGCCCTTTCCGACGAGCCCCAAGAAGAACTCTTTTTCTTGCTGGGCGAACACTTGAGCCGTTTGGAGCGTTTGTCCGACCGCACAGAAATCCAATCCGCCGCCGTGCTTGTCGCCCACCTCAGCCACGGCATTTTTCACTTGCTAGCCTTAGCCGGCCTCGCGCCCCAAGTCCAAGTCTGCTGCGCCACCAGACACCCGCTGATCCCAAATTTCAGCGATCCGAACTGGCAAACCGGGTTTAGTATACCCTCTGGGGGAACCTTCAGCTTGCCCGAGCTAGCTAACCTAGAGGCAGAACTCTCTTCAGAAATCGGTAGCTTGTACAAATCCGCCTCCCGTTCCCGCCAAATGAATAGCAGCAAACACTTGACAAATTTCCACATTAATGCTAAGGAATTAGCAGCGCTGCAACAGTTGGCCAGTCCAGAACTAGGAGAGGGGATTGCCGATCGAACAACTTGGGTATCTGTCGAAAATATTTTGCGGCAATATGCCCAGTATCATTTAGGTTGCACGATTAGATCGGGAAGCTCGATCGACACCTACTTAGAGAGTTTTGAGTTTTAAATTTTGAGTTAAATAGGTGAACGGGCGATCGTACATCTCACCCCCAGCCTGCGGGATACCCGAACCTGCCGGCAATTTCAGGTAAATTCTCAAGATTGTTGCGACATCAGATAATAGATAAAGTTACGAGTTATTCATAAACTTAGGGGTTAACCCGTCAATTTGAAATTCACATTCCCCCCAACCTCCACCATCCCAGGCCATCCACCCCAAATTGTATGATGCGACTGTCCGATTCTGATTTGAGAATACCTGTTTTAGCTGTGACCCACCACAAGATGGAAGAACGAGAAAATTTTCCAGATTTTCAGTCCAATCCTGTTATGGCCGATCGACAATGGAGCAACGCCCAAGACCCAGAAATGGATAAATATCCCGCACAGAAAGAAACAGAGTCCAGCAACGGCAAAAGCCAACAACCAGCAGCAATCCCCCTGCTGCCAAAAGCAGATATCTCAGAAGCAGTTGCCGAAACTCCCGAAAAAGAAACAGGATTTCTGCCAGTTCTGAAAAACCGAAATTTTTTAGCCTTGTGGAGCGGGCAAATTTTCTCCCAACTAGCAGATAAAGTTTATCTCGTACTGACGATCGCCCTCGTAGCCAGCCGCTTTCAAGCGCCAGATCAAACCATCAGCAGGTGGGTATCGGCAATCATGATCGCCTTTACAATTCCCGCAGTGCTGTTCGGGGCCGCAGCGGGCGTATATGTCGATCGCTGGTCGAAAAAAGCAGTGCTAGTCGCCACAAACCTGCTGCGGGGAGGCTTCGTTTTAACATTGCCCCTGCTGCTGTGGCTCTCAGACGGGTGGGAACTCGGTCAACTGCCGCTAGGATTCTGCTTGCTGCTGCTAGTGACATTCCTCGTTTCGACTCTAACTCAATTTTTTGCCCCAGCAGAACAGTCAGTGATTCCCCTAATTGTGGAACGCCGCCACCTGCTATCGGCAAACTCCCTCTACACCACAACCATGATGGGTTCGGTGATTATTGGCTTCGCAGTCGGAGAACCCTTACTAGCCTTAGCTGACACCATATTTTCCAACCTCGGCGGCGGACTCGGCATCGGCAAAGAATTAGTAGTAGGCGGAAGTTACGCCTTCGCCGGAGTGCTGTTGCTGTCGATGAAAACAGGCGAAAAAAACGATGCCGAACACGAAGCGCCGCACCCGCTAGCGGATTTAAAAGACGGCCTGCGTTACATCAACGCTCAACCGAAAGTCCGCAATGCTTTAATTCAACTAATTATTCTATTTTCCATTTTTGCAGCCTTGGCAGTTCTAGCGGTGCGGCTGGCAGAAATCCTCCCCGGTATGAAAGCATCGCAATTTGGCTTCTTGCTGGCTGCGGTGGGCGTGGGGATGGCTGTTGGGGCGACAACTGTCGGCTATCTCGGTCACAAATTTTCTCATTCCCAACTGAGTTTAATTGGATCGGTTGGCATGGCACTTGCTCTGCTGGGCCTTTCTGCATTTACACACCATTTGTGGATCTCGGTGCTTTTTATTACCCTGTTGGGTTTATTTGCCTCATTGGTAGGAGTGCCGATGCAGACGACAATTCAATCAGAAACCCCAGAAGAAATGCGGGGAAAAGTCTTCGGGCTGCAAAACAATGCCACTAATATCGCTTTGAGTTTACCGTTGGCTTTGGCCGGGGTAGCGGAAACATTTCTGGGTTTGCCTGCTGTGTTTTTGGCTTTGGCTGGATTGGCGATCGCAGGTGGCGTCTTAACCTGGTATATTTCCCGTAACAGCAATACTAAAGTCGATCGACTCCAATCAAATAAGTAAATCCACCTAATTAAACGTAAGATACAGATGGCAATAAAGCTTGCTATATAAGCACTCTTCCTTCTTCCTTCTTCCTTCTTCCTTCTTCCTTCTGCTTAACAAACTCTGATTTACTCGAATGCACATCGCTTGGCTAGGAAAAAAATCACCTTTTTGCGGTAACGTCACTTACTCCAGGGAAGTCACCAACGCACTGTTAGACCGGGGATACCAGGTTAGTTTCCTGCACTTTGCCCAGGAAGCCGGCCCGCTGGACAGGAACACTGCGGCGTGGAGCATGGCAAATGGTTCATGGGGAGCGGCAATTGCTCAAACCTCACATACCGCTTCGCTCTCGCCCGCGAGTTGCAACGAAGTATCTTTACCCTGTCACTACAAATCGCAAATTTATACGATTCCGACTCTCAAGTCCCGCACAGTGTTGATGAAATCTCTGCGGCGGCTGAAACCCGATGTTGTTCACGCTTCCCTGACGCTTTCGCCTCTAGACTTTCTGCTGCCGGAAATTTGTCAAGAATTGAATTTGCCTCTGGTGGCGACTTTTCACCCGCCGTTCGATCGCAAATTGCGGAATTTGACATCGGGAACCCAACACCTGATGTATCAACTCTACGCTCCTTTTTTGGCTCACTACGACTCGACGATCGTATTTTCTTACATTCAGCGAGATATTTTGGTGCGCTTGGGAGTGCCGGAAGAACGGGTAGCCGTGATTCCCAACGGAGTAGACGCGGTTAAGTATTCGCCCGGGCCTTCGGGGTTGAAGTCCCAATTAAAAGCCGATCGAATTTTTGTGTACCAAGGCCGCATTGCCCCGGAGAAAAATGTCGAGGCTTTGCTCAAAGCCTGGAAACTGTGCAATTTTGGCCCTGGCAACGTGTTGGCGATCGTGGGCGACGGGCCCCTAGCCGCGTCGCTGCAACTGTCCTACGGCGAAGATGATGGCATTGTGTGGCTCGGATTTGTGGCCGAGGAGGAACGGCGGATCGAAATTCTGCGCGGTGCAGACGTATTTATTTTGCCTTCTTTGGTGGAGGGACTGTCGCTGTCGCTGCTGGAAGCGATGGCCTGCGGTTTAGCTTGTTTGGCAACCGATGCCGGTGCTGACGGCGAGGCTTTGGAGGAAGGGGCGGGGATAGTTTTAAACACTCAGCGGGTGCGGAGTCAGTTACAAACTTTGTTGCCGCTGTTTTGCGATCATCCTGAATTAGGAATGCTGCTGGGCCAAAAAGCTCGACAAAGGGCGATCGAGCGGTACACTCTCAGTCAGAATATAACTGAGTTGGAAAAGCTGTACTCAGAGGTTTTGCAAAAGCAGCGCGTACCAGTTCGGGGTTTGGCTTGATAGGGGAAGGAAGTTCGGCAACGGATTTTGTAGCGGATGTAACGGATGTCAGGAGGAAGGTTTTCCCGTATCCTCTTCGATATTGGTGAGGAATAATATTAGACCTCTTGCAAAAATAACTAGGACGGGCTCTCCGGCCCATCCCACAAAATTTTTTTTCTTGTGGAATGGGCCCCAGAGCCCGTTCCAGAATTTGATTAAAAGGATTTTTGCAAGAGGTCTATTAAACGGCAAATTAACAGATACAAAAGAAAAACGTTCCACGGGAGCATCTCATTTTTGTAAAAAGCATTTTTTTCTGATAGTGCGAGCGTCCCCGCTCGCGTATCGTATAATAGACCTCTTGCAAAAATAATTAGAACGGGCAAGATGCCCGTTCCACAAGAGTTATTTTTTCTTGTGGAACGGGCCGGAGAGCCCGTTCCATCAATTGATGAAAGGATTTTTGCAAGAGGTCTAATATGCGAGCGGGGACGCTCGCACTATTAAATGCAAAACTGAGATGCTCCCCGTTCCACATTACTCATCCTCTTGAGCTTTCGATTGCTTTAAAACTTCCAGCATCGTCTGTGCAGCATCAAACGCATTATAGGGAGACCAAACTTCACACACCGCACCTGATGCGATCAAATCCTGTTCCTGATTCTGCATACATCCCATCAGCATTTGCAAGGTCACTTCCTCCACAGAAAGACCGCGCCGCTCAGCAGACTGCAAGAGGTACTGCTCCAATTCAGGTGATAGATTTAGCGTCAAATTCATAAACTGCTCCTATTTGTTTGTAATTGCTGTGTTAAAACCTTCAATCTAATACCAATTTTAAAAAAGAATGCAACAGTATTCTTGTTC
Organism: Microcoleus sp. A003_D6; assembly: GCF_036702825.1. Taxonomy (NCBI): domain Bacteria; kingdom Bacillati; phylum Cyanobacteriota; class Cyanophyceae; order Oscillatoriales; family Microcoleaceae; genus Microcoleus; species Microcoleus sp. A003_D6. The sequence continues at coordinate 41,630 of NZ_JAUBWA010000037.1, forward strand.
CTCCCCCTTAGCAAGGGGGGGCTAGCAGGGTGGTTTTATTGTGGGGAGAAGAAATCTGAAACGACAGAAAGCACCGCTCAAAGCTCGCGTCTGGGACGCAACTGTTATATTAATAAAGGTACGTAGTTGGGCTTTAGCCCTCTTTATATATACGTCTAAAGAGGGCTAAAGCCCAACTACGTACCTATTTCTAGGATGACAATTAATCCACCCTGCTTAGCAAGGGGGGGCTAGGGGGGTCGAAGAGTGTTGCACGATTTTAGAGAAATGGTATAAGATCGCCTAACTTCCCGGGCGCAAATAGTCAAAAAGCCGATCGCCCGAATCAGCCCGAATCAAAGCAACAACAACTTCCGGCAAACTTCCCAAACTCGGATAAACAAAATAACGGGGTTCCCACCGCGGCCCAAACTTATCTTTAAAACTGTGCAGTCCTTTAAAATTATAAAACTTGCTCAAGTGATCCGAAAGATAAATTAAAACCTTTTCCAACCGCCCGGATTTCTCAGCTTCTCCAACTCCCGCCAAGGCCGACAAACCCAAATCAAATTCTTCATATCCCAATTCTTGACAGTGCTGCAACATTGAAGCAAACAAACACTCCATCGTGCCATTTTCCACCTCAGTGCGGCGCCGCATTAAATCAACTCCAACCACTCGATCTCCCCCCGATATCATATTAGCAAAAGCACTAATTTTACCGTCGGGAGTGTGGATGGCAACGGCGCGGCTTTCCCGCAAATATGCCTCCTCAAACCAACCCACAGAAAACTGTTTTTCCGCACCCTGAACCATTTGCAGCCACTCGTCGCTGACGAGTTTCATTTGCAGCATCAATTCCGAACTTAAAGGAGGTTCGTAAAATTTGACTTGATAGCCGGCTTTTGTCAGTCGGTTGATAGCAGTTCTCAAGTTTTGATTGGCTTTGCCTTTGAGAGTAAAAGTTTTGAGATTGACAATAGCTGCTTCGCCAATTTGCACCACTCGAAAACCGAGAGTAGAATACATTTCTACATCGTCGGGCAAAGTTTGATAAAATGCTGGATACCAATCGTTGCGATCGCAAAATTCTTGAAACCCCAGAATTGCTTCTTTGCGGTCTTCTGCGGGCCCGATGGGGTCTCCCAAAGCGATCGCGCCTCTACCTTTGGGGACGTAGGCGATCGTACTTTTGCCAGAATGACTAAAATAATAAGATTTATCCGGAAGCAACGCCAGTCTCGCTAGCGTTGTCCGCCCGTATTTGGCTACAACTTCTTTAGCTTTATTCCGTTCCGAAATACTTGCGGAATCTCGCAGCAGCACCGGCCGCAGCAGCATAAAAAGTGCGTAACCAAGCGTTACCGTACCCACAGCATAAATCGAATCTGTGAAAAAGTTAGCAAACCGAGTTTTCGCAACCACACCCGCGTCATCCGCCGTAAAAAACATGGCAAAAGTCTGGAACAAAGCTGTGTCTAAATCAAAATTAACCGCTTCTCCTTTAACTTCAAAACTCCCATCCAGAATGTAAAAACCTGCTGTCCCGTAAGCCAGCGTAAACAGCAAAGCGCCCAGCAAAACTCGGATTCCTTGAGCAATTGAAGGGCGATCGGATTTAGCGGTAAAACTTTTCCGCATCACCAACAAGTGAAACAGCAGCACCCCAGAAAGCAAGCTTTCTTCAACATCCAATCCCTTGACTAAATGAATTACAATAGAAACGATTAACAATCCCACCGTCAGCAACCAAGCAACCCGCTTGCGCCGCAACAAATTAGTTGCCAGAGTTAGCAGCATAAATCCGATCACTGCTGCAAAAAAATGGCCGCCCGCACGCACGGGAAAAGGAAAAAACGGCTCCAACCAATTTCGGCGATCGGGTAAACTGGGAGTTACAGCAGACAGCAGGTTAATAACTCCAACCAATCCGGTTAAAAATGATGCAGTCCAGAGTCCAATCCTAGTTTTTTGGGATAACACAGTTTCACCTTTCTATTTGCTATGTTCTAATTTTTCTGTGCGGCCAGTGATATTTTAAACTGTTTTCCAACATAACTCAAAGAATCGGCTAAATGCTTGTGCCAATAATTCCAACCAACATCGGGGCCGACAATCCCGTGTCCTCCCGGAAATTTGTGAAACTCGTTAGCAATACCCAAACTGTTTAATTGCTCGTGAAACTGTTGAGTAGAAGTCAGAAAGTCTGCGTCTCCTTCCCCGGCATCCAAATAAGCGCGCAACTGCTGTTTATCTTTAACACTAAGTTTTTCCACTAAATATTTAGGACTGTTAGCCTGGCCGCTTCGATCGGTAAAATAACCGCTGTGGCTGAACAGAATATTAAAATTATTCAAGTAGCGCAAACCGATATTAAAAGCTCCCCAACCCCCCGAAGATTGTCCTCCCATTGCCCAGAATTTGGGGTCTTGCAGCGTTCTGTAGCGCGATTTTACGATGGACGCTAACTCGGAGCCGATCGCGCTTCCCACCTTACCGTTCGGCCCGTCAAAATACTGCGGGTCCCAAAAAGGACTCGTACCCCGATTGTCGTTCCCGTCAGGAGTAATTATAATTGATGGCGGCAATCTTTTGCTTTTATATAAATCGTGAAGCACAGAAGTAACAGCAGCTTTGTCCTGATAAGCGCGCGCGTCTCCGTGCCCGCCGTGCAGCAAAAAAATCACAGGATAGCGCTGTTTGGGATTTTTTGCGTACCCAGGCGGCAAAATTAAGCCGTAGGTGCGCTCTGAATTCATAGCCGCACTTTTATATGTTTTGAGTTCAAATTTTAGCTCGGCATCGGCTATGATTTTCGGAGGGTCTAACTGAGGTGCTCCGGCAATAAAAACGTACCAGTATCCAGTCGCACCTAATAGGAGGATTGTACCCGCACCGATACCTAAAACTTTTCCCAACCACTTAGGCATAATGTTAGTTGACAGTTGACGGTTGACGGTTGTTAGTTATTTGTGATTGATTATATGTTACATATAAAATCATTAATTTTTAAAGCCCAATTCCCAATGCCCAATTCCTAGTATGCTGAAGTCAGACTTATTTTAACCAAACTCGTGACATACAAAAATCCTACTCCTACAGTTGATATTATCATCGAATTGGTCGATCGCCCCCACCGCCCGATCGTACTCATCGAACGCCGCCATATTCCCTACGGCTGGGCAATTCCCGGCGGCTTTGTCGATTACGGGGAAGCGGTAGAAACGGCGGCCAAACGCGAAGCTTTAGAAGAAACAAGCTTGAATGTAGAATTAATCGAGCAATTTTACGTTTATTCCGACCCAAATCGCGACCTCCGGCAACACACCATCAGTATTGTATTCTTGGCTGCCGGAACGGGCGAACCTCAAGCCGCCGACGATGCTAAAAGTTTACAAATTTTTGAATCTTGGCAGATTCCCCATCAATTGTGTTTCGATCACGATCGCATTTTGCGCGATTATTGGCGTTACCGTCATTATGGATTGCGGCCGCGTTTGTAGGAGAAGAGTTTTTAACCGCAGATGCACGCAGATTAACGCGGATTAATTGCTATGATTTATCTGCGTTGATTTGCGTGCATCTGCGGTTTCATTCATAACAACTAAATTTTATGCCAAGTTTAACAATATTAGGCGGAGGTGCTTGGGGATCGGCACTGGCAAATCTGGGAGGCAAAAAAGGCGATCGAGTTAATTTGTGGTCGCGCAGCAGTTCTTTTAGTCTAGAATCAGTTATAACTGGCGCGGATGTTGTTGTTTCGGCAGTTTCGATGAAAGGAGTTGGAACAACGGTCGATCGGCTGCTTGCCTTAAACTTAAGTCCCGATACAATTATAGTTACTGTCACCAAAGGTTTAGACCCCGCGACTACCCGCACTCCGTCTCAAATTTGGCAAAATGCCTTTCCTAACAATTCAATTGTGGTACTTTCGGGCCCTAATCTTTCCGAGGAAATTCAGCAAGGATTGCCGGCTGCCACGGTAGCGGCGAGTTTGGATTTAGCAGCGGCCAAGCAAGTGCAAAATATTTACAGTTCCGATATTTTTCGGGTTTATGTGAATGAAGACCCGCTGGGGACTGAGTTAGGTGGAACTTTGAAAAATGTATTTGCGATCGCCGCTGGTGTTTGCGACGGTTTACAATTAGGAACTAATGCTAAATCTGCTTTGCTGACTCGCGCTTTGCCGGAAATGATTCGGGTGGGAGTTCGTTTGGGCGCTCGCGCCGAAACTTTTTACGGTTTATCTGGTTTGGGAGATTTGCTTGCTACTTGCAACAGTCCTTTATCGCGCAATTATCGGGTTGGTTTCGGATTAGCTGAAGGCAAATCTTTAGAGCAAATTTTGCACGAATTGCAGAGCACTGCTGAGGGTGTCAATACTACTAATGTGTTGATTGATTTGGCTAATAAACGTGGCATTGAAGTTCCTGTTTCTCGTCAAGTTTACCGCTTGTTGAATGGGGAAATTACTCCCGAACAAGCTGTTTTATCGCTGATGGAACGAGCTTTGAAACCCGAGTAATAACCAAAAAAAATGTTTGCTATCCCCTTCATGATTCGGCGGTTGAAACCGCTACTACACAAACAAAGTCCGCCTGCGCGGACTCAGAAATAAAGCGGAATAAATGTTATCTATTTCGGGCCGTAATAAAAGGCAATTTCTTTCTCTTTCAGCGGTGCAAAGTTGGCCGCCACCAGCATTTTATCGAGTTCCTCTTGTCCGATGTGTTTGACACCGATTCGGACAATGCGCGATCGCATGGTATTTGACACGCCACTGCGCTGTCTCCCGGCTTCTAATCCCATTACTTGCTCGTAGAGGTCTAATTTTGCCTTGGGAATCGGAGTGCCGTCAAAGTCGATTCCAGAGGCGATCGCCACATCGATCGCATCTGCACCAGTTGTAGATTGAGCCGCTGAGTTTGTTTCTGAAGACATTGTGCAAATTAAATAAAAAGGACGATCGTCATAAAAAGTAGTTTAGTCCTAAAAGTGCCACAGTCGATCGCCCAACTCTAGCACAGCTCAAAACAAGCTAAACAGTCCGCCCCACAGTGTTCGATTAGTGTTCGATTAAGAACAGTTTGCCGCAAGGGCGATCGCACTTAGCATTTCTTCAAACAACGGATTGCCAAAACTCATCAATTGCAGCGAAGCATTTTCCTCAAAGATATCCGGGTAAAATGTGATATAATAATCGCGACTTTTATAGTTAAGCTGCCAAGTGCGATTTTCAGAGCGATCGAATGTCGCGCCAATCTGCTTTAAACTCAAAGAATTGACAAACAAATCTTCGATGGTTTCAGGAAACAGAGAAGTCGGCGGCAAAGGTTGACGGATTTCTTGCAAGTCTGATTCTACATCCATCGCTACCATTTCATCAAGTGCAGGGCCGGGAGGCGGCGCGTCTAAAATGCGATCGAACTCTCCCAACAAAACGCCCTCTTCTTCGGGATCTGCACTCATTACAGCCTGTTCTATGAAAGTGGGAACTCTCGCGAGAATCGGTTGCAAATTGCCGACAACGGTTTGAAAAGCATCGATGCGATCGCGCAATTTCTTGTAAACCTTCGCCTCTACCGTCCCGTCGTAATAAAAATTGTGTATTCTTACGGTATCATAAATCTGTCCGATGCGATCGAGTCTGCCGATTCGCTGTTCGACTCGCATGGGATTCCAAGGCATATCGTAGTTGATTAAAACACCGCAAGTTTGCAAATTTAGTCCTTCTGATGCGGATTCGGTACAAAGTAAAATTTTGATGATTCCTTCTCGGAATTGGGTTTTGATTTGTTCTTTCGGAAAAGTTCGCCATTGGCCATTTTGATACAATTCTCCGCCGCGCCCGGAATAGCAAGCAATCTGAGCACCATATAATTGTTGTAAAGCAGTTCTGAGATAATCCATTGTGTCGGTGTATTGCGTGAAGACGATCGCACTTTCGCGCTGGATTAGTTCTTGACGCAAAATTGTGATAAAATGCGAAAGTTTGCTATCTTCGCCTGTATTCTCAAACTGATAAAGTAAATCTTCTAAATATTTAATCTCTTCAGGATCTGCTGGTTCAAAATAAGATTCCATTCCTTCCAAAATCACATCATCCGCATCATCTAAATCCTGAAAGTCATCTTCAGTAATGCTAATTCCTTCGAGGCGGCGCTGTAAAGATTCGCGGATGGCATAAAACGAACTTGTCAGGCGTTTGCGGTAAAGAGTCATCAAAAATCCTAACGCTTTGCGGTTGTCTTTTTGCGCTAGATTGTAAAAGTGGCGCACGTAATTGCTGACGGCGAGATAAAGCGGCACTTCGCGGTTATTTTCTAAAGTAATGGCATTATCTCTGACGGCGCGGTGGGGAATATCGCGATCCAATAATCCCCGCTGATAGTATTGGCGCAAGGTGTCGCGGGTGTGGCGGAACATCAAATCTTTGAGGGGAGTATTCACTGTCAAATATTGGCGGGAAGCGGCGATAAAATCCGTGTCTTCAGCAACTTGTTTTAAGTTGACTCGCAGGTTTTTTTCCCAGACATCGCGTAACTTATAATATAGTAGTCGATCGCCCTTCTGTAAATATTCCTGCAACCGATTACAGGGCGAACCCCCTTGGTGGAAGTAATCCACAGACATCTGCTGCAAAAAATGCAAGGTTTGCCGATCGGGCTTTTCCGACAATGTGCTAAAATAATTGCAGAAATTCTCACCGTAAGACCAATGTCCCCGGAGTCCGAGAAGTTGCAATAAATCGAAAACTTCGATCGCGTCAATCTGCATCGGCGTGGCGGATAATAATAAGAGCGATCGGGTTTTTTCTCGCAACTGCTGCATTAACTGTAACAACCGATTCGGAGTTTCCTTGCGGTTTTGCGGGCTTTGGCGGCGGGCGTGATGCGCTTCATCCAGAATCACCAAATCCCACGGTTGCGCGTCTAGGAGTTCTTTAGTACGATCGCTCCGGCGGACTAAATGAGATGATGCTAAAATCAGATTTTGGGAATTCCAAATATTTTCTTCCCCTGACTGACTTTTCTCCCCATACGGATTTTTTAATTCACCTTTGCTGTAACTCCAAAAGTGCAAATTAAATTTTTCGCGCAACTCTTCATGCCATTGCGGCTGAATGCTAGCCGGTGCTAAAATTAACACGCGCTTGACTTTTTGGCTGACAAGCAAATAACGCAAAATCAACCCAGTTTCGATAGTTTTCCCCAATCCGACTTCATCTGCAATTAGGAAACTTTTCGGAAAATTTGCCGCCACTCTACGCAATATCTTAATCTGATGCGGCCAAGGTGCGATCGGAATTGATTTTAAACAATAATCGAGACAACTTGGCGAAGCGTACAAATTGAGAAGCGGTTCAAACTTAGCATAATCTAAGGATAATTCAAAATCCCCAACTCCTCCTAAATCCCAACTCCTAACATCCGTTACATCCGCTACATCCGTTACAAAATCCGTTGCCGAACCTTCCCCATCCGCTACATCCGCTACAAAATCCGTTGCCGAACCTTCCTCCCGATTCCACACAGGTTTACTGCTAGGCGCATAGCTGAGCAGCTTATTTTTCACCGCTTCCGGCACTTCAAAAACGCGCACATTCGGCGATAAATCGTTCCACAACTGTTCAAACCGAAAATTTTCTTCAGAAACTCGTTCCGCATCTCGGCCGCCTTCCCAAGCACAATAAACGTGGAAAGATTCAACGTTACTTTCCCAACCGCTGAGAGATTCATTATTGGAACCGCTAAAAGCTAATTGTGCGCCGTTACTGTCGGTAAAAATGCCGACTTTTTCGTGAAAAATATGCTGCCGATCGAGTAAACTTTCAGTATCGACTGGTAAGCCGTTAGATTTGAGGGGAACGGCGATTTTAATATCGAGATAACTGTTTTGAATCAGCCAACTGAGGATTTCAAAATGTTTGAGTTGCGCGAAAGTTTTGGGCGGCTGTAAATCCGTATCGAGGCGCATGGTAACAGCATCTCGCAGCGCGTAACCTTGTTGGATAGCTTGCAAATCCTGCGGGCTAAACTGACAGCCCATGATTAACCGCATCCGCCCTTGATTGTGCAGCATCGCGCCCAATCCCTGCGCTACTTTACTGAGGATAGCGCTGTTGAAAAAGCCGGATTTACGATCGTACTGTAGAGCACATTCTAGCGCGGGAATGTAGAAATCGGCGATCGGGTTATTTTCATTGCTAGAATAACTAATCCGCCAGGCATAATCTGTTAAATTCATGTTATTATATATTCTTTAAGGTACGTAGTTGCGCTTCAGCGCCGGCCGGATCGTAGCGCAGGCAACTACAAACTTATTTTAATCACGACTTACGCAAAGGTGGAATCTCATCAGCCGAAAGTGTCACGACTTTTCCATCTTGCCAAATACTAATAGATTGTCCGAGTTTGCGGTGTTTCTCGATCGCCTGTGCGATCGCCATTTTAACACCAGCATCGATTTTTTGATGTAGAGGTGAGAGGGCGGGTTGTTCAGGATTCATCGATACCTCCAGTAATTTGGTTCCAGATTTCCGATCGATAAACAATTGGATCGGCTGTTACACTATTATTATAACTAGCCACCACTTCAGAGATAGAAGTTGAATTATCGTAAACGATACAAGTATCAGTTAAAGGTAAATACAATTCTAATAAATTTTTGCGTCCTCTTTCATAGCGACGACGAATCACATCTTCAGGAATATTATGCCCCCCACTTTCTACCCGCCGCCGCACCCGATAAACAGCTAATTCCGGGCTTTGTAACCAAAAATAAATTAAATTAACAGTATAACCTTTTATTTTGCATTTCCGCAAAAACCGGACATAATTACGAGAGGCGAGAGTTGTCTCAAAAGCAAAATCAGCACCGGCATTTGATAGCGAGTCTAACCGTTGCAGCATCAATCGCCCCGCTTGCATCGCCACAGATTCGGGATTGAAAGGTGAAAGCCCAACAGCTATTTCATCAGCATTGACATACTCAAACACATTGAGAAAATGCGGCAACAACTGCATCGCCGTAGTTGTCTTTCCCGAACCATTACAACCTCCTATCACATAAACATCCGGCATAATTGTTATTAGTAATTTGTTATTAGTTATTGGTTATGTGCCACAATCTTCGATCCCCCTAAATCCCCCTTAAGAAGGGGGACTTTGAATTAAACTCTTGTCCCCCCGTTCTTAAGGGGAGTAGGGGTTGACTTTGAATTAAACTCTTGTCCCCCCCTTCTTAAGGGGGGCTAGGGGGGATCTCTTCTCATTCTTTCAACCACCTACATTCAAATCTAAACTCAACTGCCCCTCAAACGGAATATCCATCTGTTGATAAACAACCTTCGCCTTAATCTCATCCATCACCAACCATAAATCCGACAAAGCCTTCTCCTCCGGTATCCGCTTCTTCTCATCCCCAATCCGGGGAATAACTTTCAGCGCCACTTCAATCGCCCGCATGAAATTATCATTATCCGTCAAATTAGCTTTCTTCATAAACTCGCGCACGATTTGAATATCTCCATCCTCTTGATACAAAGCGATAATCGCGTGCAATCCATCCACTAAATATGTCATCGAAAAATCTTGCGGATTCACCGAAAAAGCTGATTTTTTCAGCCGCTGTTTCGGTGTCAAAAGTTTGCAAGTGCCGCTAACCGAGTCAATCAATTTGTATTTTTTTGCTAAATCAACGACATCGAAACCGCCGACGGCGAGGGCCAGTTGTCGCGCTTCATCGAAGGGGAACTCGACAGCGCCAAAGGCATCCCACGCGAGGAAATACCATTGAGTCAGCGCGTCAAATCCGGCGGTATCGGTTTGTACGAGTTTGCGGAAACGGTAGTTTGCAATCGCTTTTCTGGCTTCCGCAAAAGCAACTTCCGGGCGCACTTCTTCGCCGCTGCTGTTGAGGATGGGATAGGAACGGCTGAACACATTTAAAGCCGGGCCAAAGGCGCTTAAATAAAGGTCGATACCTTTGATGTCGTTGGCTTCAAATTCCGGGGCGCGAAGTTCGACGAGATTGGCGACTTCGGGGCGCAAATCGTCCCACCAAGCTTGGGCGGCGTTAGGATCGCGTTTGCGACAGACGAGTAAGACGGTACTGGAAACGGAGTTTTTCTGCGCTTGGTGCAAGTTTTGCGGGTTTTCGGTACTGACGGCCCAGGATGCGGTAATCTCGAAACCGGCATCGATGAGGGATTTTGTGAGCACGTCCCACGCGCCGGATTCTTTGTGGTTGAATTGGACTGTCATCACGCCGTCTTCGCGCAAAACTCGGTAATATTCGCTAAAAGCTAGGGCCATTTTTGCTTCGTAATCTTGTTTGGCGAGTTCGTCGGGGGATGTGCCCATATTGCGGAAGCGCGACGGGTTGGCCACGGCTTCTCGATCTTTGTCGGTGAGTTCTGAGTAGAATAAATCGGGGAATATATCGCCTAATGTGCGTTTTTGCCAGACATAGAAAAAGTCGGAAAGTTCGGCATATTGGATGGTGGAATAGTAGGGCGGATCGGTGACAATGGCATCAACAGAATTGTCAGGAATGTGGTAGAGGCTATCGGCGGATGCGGAATTGATTTGAATGGTTTTGGGGTCGTATTGTTCAATACCGGGTAAGCCTGTTGAGTGGGGTTTGGTGCCGAATAAAGAACATAGTTTTGGGTAATCTGATACAACATCAGCACACCAGTACCATAATTTCCCACTACCATTAAATTCAGGATAATTCCACATTAAGTTAAGGGAATGTTGAACCGAGGCTTTTTGTGCTACTGCTACAGATGAATCCCAGCATGATAAGCGTGAATTTTTATCAATACATCTATCTAAAAGTAGTGTCAAATAAGTTGCGATAGCCTCTACTTTCTCCGGTTCGTACTCAGCCTGTAGCAGCGCCTTTGCTTCGTTGATAATTTCCACATAAGTGACAAGCGTTAGCAACTGACGGGTATTAAAGCAGTTTTCATATTTTCGCAAGCCATACTCATAATTGCGAGGTGAGTCATGCAATCCTGTACTGGTAGCTTCAATTGGAATGAGATTAGCGATAGTTAAATCCGCATAGTTTTCTTTTAATAATTTTTCAGCTTTTTCGATTGCTTGAAAATCCATTTTCTCAGGCAATCTAAATTCTAAATTAGATTTTCCTTTTTTATAAGCTACTGCATAAAGCTGATGTCCCAAATCGTTAACTGATGAATAAGCCTTAATTGCTTCATCTTCAATCACACTGCCACAATTCGGACATTTACCAACACCCCGACTGAGAGTAACTGTATCACTCGGATCGTACTCACTCGCATCCATTTTAATAGTCGATTCCTTGCCTTTCTTCCCCTTCACCAACTCAAAATCAACCCGCTTATGTTCCAAGTTAGGAATCGGTTTCACCGCACACCATTTATGTAAATTCTGCTTTTCCGGGCGCTTATACAACCACCAATTCGGACTCAAAGGCACAACCGACTGACAACTCGGACAAACCACCGTATGAGCCCACAAATAATTCTGCACAGTTTCCCCCGGTAAAGAAGGGAAAAATTCAGTTAATCTTTTCTCAGCTTCATCCCCCACCCATTTCACCCATTTATCAATATCCTCCTGCAAATCCGGGCCAAATTTCAGCGGATATTCCATAGCGGCCTTCATCGTCACCACCGCCACCGGATTGAGATCCGACGCCAACACATTCAACCCGTACCGCGCCGCCTCAAACGGAATGCTTCCCCCACCCGCAAACGCATCTAAAATCGTCGGCGTGCGATTCCCCCACACCTTCTCGCAATAATCGTGAACTTTTTTAATTCGCACCGAAGACGGGGGAGTTTTGTAGAGTTTAATTTCCTTCCCCGGTTCCAATCCCAGCAAATATTCAAACTCTTCTAAAGAGATATCTGCGGGTAAAATCGACCCCAACACCGAAGCGCGAGAAAACGATAAAGGTTTGCGCGAATACCAGCGATGCAATCCTTTAAATGGATTGCCGCCGTGTTCGTAATGAACCTGCTGGTTTAGCATATTCACCGGCATGATTTTCTCGATAAACAGTTTGGGGCGCATGATTTTTGGGTTTTTGGTTGTTGTTTTTAGGAACAGGCAAGATGCCTGTTCCACAAAGACTTAATTCTATTGTGGGGAGTAGGGGTTGGGCTTCTAGCCCGCCCGGAACAGGCAAGATGCCTGTTCCACAAAGACTTAATTCTATTGTGGGGAGTAGGGGTTGGGCTTCTAGCCCGCCCGGAACAGGCAAGATGCCTGTTCCACAAACTGCAATTTGCATTGGTATTATCCCAAAAATTCTTAGATCAATCTTCAAATACCTCCGTCTTTTCAATGATAAACCATTCGTGGTACAATACTGCTAAGAAAAACTCTTCTCCTTTTGGGCGATCGCACACAGCCATATATCCCGATACAAACATATCATCGTCAAAAGTTGTATCCTTGAGAAACACAGTCAGCGAGTTACCATCCGCACTCCAAATCGTCCGCAAAATTGTAATATTTTGGTGTCGGGATGCTTCAACCGGCAATAACACCCACCGCCCCTCAATTTCCATAAATTCCGGTTCCCCGTATCTAAACTCCGACTCCCATCTCTCCGGCCCTTCATGCTTCTCAATAATTCGATCCCACCGCACTGTTTTAATCTTGGCTAAAGTTTCGTTTGACAAATCAGCTACTTTCATAAAATTAATCTCCCAATAAATTTTGCTTGTTTGTATCGAAGTCTCGATCCCCCCTAACCCCCCTTAATAAGCAGGGTGGTTTTATTGTCATCCTAGAAATAGGTACGTAGTTGGGCTTTAGCCCTCTTGAGACGTATATAGAAAGAGGGCTAAAGCCCAA
>NZ_JAUBWA010000038.1:0-53657 GCF_036702825.1 Microcoleus sp. A003_D6
GATCCGCCTGAACATACACCCGATAATTGCGCTGCTGGAGATTAAAATCGTTCACATACTGCGAACCCAGAGCCGTTTGTAACGTACTGAAAATATCATTAATCGGAATATCTAAAGCCTTAGCTCGATTGCGGTCAACTTCCACAATTAACTGAGGCGTATTCGCAGCAAACGTACTAAATACCGCTTGCAATCCCGGTGTCTGATTTGCCTGCTTTAAAATTCCACCCATCGCCTGAACCAGAGAATCTAAACCGCTGTTACCTTTGCGGTCTTGCAATTGAAATTGGAAGCCTCCAAATTGACCTAAACCTTGAATAGCCGGCGGATTCACAGGGAAAATTCTAGCTTCTGGAATCGAGAAAAACTTAGCCTGCAATTTACCAATAATCGCTTGTACAGTTTGATCTTCACCTTCCCTTTCTTTCCAAGGTTTAAGGGTAGTAAATATAATCCCCTGATTGGAACTATTACCGCTAAAACCAAAGCCACCTACAGAAAAAGTCCCCACAACTTCAGGAACTTTGAGTATTTCTTGTTCAACTCCGTCCATCACCTGCTGGGTGTATTGCAGCGAAACGCCTTGAGGCCCTTGAATAATTGTCAGAAAATAGCCCTGGTCTTCCTCTGGGATAAATGCAGTCGGTACTGATAAATAAAGCCAAGCTGTGAATCCCAGAGAAGCAATAAACACCAGGGTAACAATGGTTTTAAATCGGGTTAAGAATATTAAGGAATCTCTATATTTCTTTTGCATCCAATCCAGAAAAATATTAATCCGGTTAAACACCCAACCCAACGGGCCGCCAAACTTCTTACCTGGGCGCAGTAATATAGCGGCAAGTGAGGGAGTAAGAGTAACCGCCATAAAGGTAGAAATGAGCACTGAAAAAGCAATTGTCAGGGCAAATTGTTTATAGAGTGCTCCCGTTGTCCCAGGGAAAAATGCCACGGGTATGAACACGGCCATCAATACTAAGGAAGTGGCAATTACAGCACTAAAAAGTTCCCGCATTGACTCGGAAGCTGCTTGGCGGGCATTCATACCTTGGCGGACTAGACGGTCAATATTTTCGACTACGATGATAGCGTCATCAACCACTAAACCTGTTGCTAAGGTAAGACCAAATAGAGACAAACTGTTAATCGTAAAGCCGAATGCTTTGATAAAGGCAAATGTCCCAATCAAGGAAATGGGAATTGTGATGGTTGGAATAATCGTAGTGCGCCAATCTTGCAGGAAAACAAAAATAACTATAACCACTAGCAAGACTGCTTCAAACAGAGTTTTGACTACTTCTGCCATTGACTCTTGGACAAATTGAGTCGTATCTAGTGCGATTCTATGTATCACCCCCGGAGGGAAGTTTTTCGCTAATTGTGCCATTTCAGCTTTGACGGAGTTGGCAACATTTAGAGCATTACTTCCGGGCAATTGGTAAATCCCTAAACCCACCGCGTCATTCCCTCGAAATCGCAGGAAAGAGTTATAATTTTCTGCTCCCAATTCGGCTCGACCGACATCTTTTAACTTAACTAAAGTTCCATTTGTTTCGCTTTTAATAACTATGTCTTCAAATTCTGTGGGGCTTTTGAGACGACTTTCGGCACTCAAATCAATCTGATACATTTGCCCTTCTGGGGCTGGCTCTTGACCAATTCTTCCTACACCAACTTGCAAGTTTTGTTCGTTAATTGCTATTGTTACATCTTGCATTGTTAGATTACGAGCAGCTAATTTATTGGGGTCTATCCACAGGCGCATAGCATAGCGTCTTTCCCCAAAGATTCGCACGTCGCCCACGCCTTTTACTCTTTTTAAAGTATCTGCTAAATAGAGGTCGGCGTAGTTGCTTAAAAATATGGTATCGTATTCTTTATTTTCGGTAAATAATCCTATAGCCAGCAGCAGGCTGTTAGATTGTTTGGTAACTGTAACTCCTGTGCGTTGTACGGCATCTGGGAGTTGTGGTTGAGCAACTGCAACTCGATTTTGCACATCGACGGCGGCGATATCTTTGTCGCGGGAAGTATCAAAGGTGGCTGTAATGGTGCTAGTTCCACTGTTAGTGCTACTGGAAGTTAGATATTTCAGTCCTTCAATGCCGTTGATTTGCCTTTCTAGGATGTTTGTTACCGCATTTTCGACAACTTCAGCATTGGCACCGCTATAGTTGGCTGTGACGTTGATTTGGGTGGGGCTGATGTCGGGGAAGCGCTCGATCGGCAATGTGGGAATGCTAATTGCGCCTACCAAGATAATAATTAAGGCGCAGACGCTAGCAAAGACTGGTCGTTTAATAAAGAAATCTGCAAACATAATTTTGTTAATTGCTAATTGCTAATTGCTAATTGCTAATTGCACTTCAGTCAAAAATTCAAATGCCCCCCTGTTTTAGAGATGAGCAATCAAGTAGTTTTACATAATGTACGTAGTTGCGCTTCAGCGCTCTTAAAAAGCGAATTAAGAGCGCTGAAGCGCAACAACATACCTTATTTTTTGCTTTCTACTGATAATTTTTCCCCGGCTCCTTTCCCTTCCTCTTGAGCCATAATCGGAGCGCCGTCAATCAGGTTAAGGATGCCTGCTGTAACAATTTTTTCCCCGGCTTGCAAACCTTCGATAACTTGATAATTATTACCTTCAATGGTTCCCAACTTCACGGGCTTTTGTCGGGCTACTAAAGGAGGCATTCCAGGTTTTGGCTGTTCCGGCTTTTGAGCTGTGAAGACAAAAGTTTGCCCGCCTAAACGAGTTACTGCTGTGACTGGAACTAAAATTCCGGGGTTCTGTTTCCAGATGACTTTAGCTTTTACAAACTGGAGATTAAGCAGTTCGCCGGTGGGGTTGGGAAAGGTGGCTTTAGCTAAAATTGTTTGGGAATTGGCGCTGACGTTCGGGGAGATAAAACTGATTTGACCTTGGGCGATCGCCTTACCTTGAGCGTCGAGCATTTGTACTGGCAGCCCTAAGCGTAATTGAGGCATCCGTTCCAAAGGAATTGATAACCGCAAGTCTAGCAATTGGTTCTCTGTCAGGGTGGCAATGGCGTTGCCTTTTTGCAAGTAATCACCTACTTTCACTGGTATGTCGCCGATGACTCCTGCGAAGGGCGCGATGACCGCAGTTTCTTGTAGTTGTACTTCAAAGCCGCGCACTTGAGCGGCGGCCTCGGCAACTTGCGCTTCAGCTTGATCGAGCTGTTCTTGGCGAGTGCCGTTGGCTAACTGCGCTAATCTGCTCTTGGCTTGTGCGACTTCTGCTTCGGCTTTGGCTATTTCCTCTGGGCGCGAACCGTTTTGCAATTGCCGCAAAGCTTGCCGCTGCTGTTGCAAGGCTGCTGTCCGCCGATCGATCTCGGCTTGTCTGTTTTTTTGCCGCTGCTCGAACCGCCTTTGAGCTTCTCGGAGGTTGGCTTTGGCGCTGCCTTCTTTTTGGATGTATTCCTGGAGGGTGTTTGCAGATGTTGCGCCTTCTTTTGCCAATGCCTGATATCTGGCCAACTGCTGGCTGGCTAACTTTGCTTCGGCTGTGCTTGCCTCTATTTGCGCTCTTGCTTGGGCGATGTCTTCTAAGAGGCTACCTGTTTGGGCATCGGCGAGGTCGGCTTCAGCTTGGGAAACGCGGGCTTGGGCTTGACCAATTTCTTCTGGCCGAGAGCCCGATCGCAGTTGGGCTAGGTTGGCTTGAGCTTGGGCGACTTGGGCTTGAGCTTGGGCGATTTCTTCGGGCCTGGCTCCTGCTTGCAATTCGGCTAAGTGGGATTGAGCGCGAATCAGGTTGGCTTGGGATTGCCTCAAGTCAGCTTGGGCGCTGTCGCTTTTCATCCGGGCGATGGCTTGTCCTTGGTTTATGAAGTCCCCGGATTTGACAAAAATCTCCGTGACTAGCCCTTCTACTTCGGGTTTGATTTCTACCGAACGCTTGGCTTCTAAGCTGCTGACAAATTCCGAGGAATCTTGGACTGAGCTGGTTTGTACGGCTGCGAGCTTGACTGGTATGCCTGGGGGTTGGGCTGCTGCTGCCGGTTGCTGTGCGCGATTGTGACCGGATTGCCACGAGTACCAGCCGAAACCTGCTGCGCCTGTGGCGATCGCGAGCGCGGCAATTAGGGGCCAGCGCGATCGCGGTTTAGCAGGAGGGTGGGGGCTATCGGCAACGGTGACAGAATCCTGCGGTCGATCGCTGTCTCCATCGGTTGGGGGCAGTTCCGGTGTGGCAGATTTTTGCTCTTGGGCTTCAACCACGGATTCTGGGGATTTAGAATAACTCATTTGCAGCACCACTTAGATTTTTTTTAACTTCTAACTAACTGAGACTTGGGCGGAATATTTGATTCTCCGGCGTTCCCTCAAACATGGGGGAATAAGGACAAGCGATTTTAAACAGGATGGAATCGGAAAAGTACCTTTTTAATAAGGTTGGGGTATGTGCAGGGCTTTAATCTCATCGCAGTTAGTCAAGCCAGGGGGTGATTATTTTTAGGAAAGCTGGTTGTCAACTCTCAAAAGTTACGATCGGCAGGGAAGAGTACACATCCTTCTTATGACTCACCCACTCAGGTGAGTTGGAAGGATTTTCCCTTAGAGTCGGCGGATTCAGGGGAGGTTGGGGAGTCACGCACTCCTGCGATCGCGCTTCTTTCCTTAGCTAGTTGCTCGGTTAACCACTCTATCTCTAACGCCAGCACTGACTTGCAGCGATCGCGAGAGGCGAATTGATAGCAGTTGGTTAGTGGATATTCGCTTTTGAGACTTTCGATGTAGTCTTGCCGGATGTAACAGACTCGCAAGCGGTGTTCCAACAATTTCATCCGTTCGGCAGGTTCTAAGTCGCCAAAAAAGAAAAACTTGATTTGGAACCGGGAACCGCTGTTAACCCAACTTTCTTGAGGGTGTTCGAGCATTTTTTCCCGCCAGAGTTCGCGCCCTTTGGCGGTAATTCCGTAGATTTTGCGCGGACAGCCCGCATCTCCGGCTTCTTCGGCAATTACCGAAATCTCCCCTCGCTCTTCCAAGCGCTTCAGCAGCGGGTAAATCGCTCCGTAGTTGACGCTGATGCAACTGCTCATAAACAGCTCCAGTTGTTGCTTTAGCCGATAGCCGTGCAGGGGTTGCAACTGTAGCAGCCCAAGCGCTGATAATTCAAGCATTTATATCAAGTTGATATTATACTCTGGATTATACAACTATATCTGACTCAATGGCGATCTGGTCAATAGCTAGTTTTAAAGAAATTTGAGATTAAATACACATTTAATCAAATTTGTCAATACCCTTAAGATATATATTATTTTACGATCGGGAGAGGGCGATCGCTCGATCGTAAAAATTGGGTCTAAAATCCAAAATCAACGTCCTGTAATTACTTGAAATAACCACCCAAAAAGCATCACGCTCAAGAAAATTACACCTCCGACAATTAACATCAAACCCAACAGCAAAGCCGCGACAAATAACCAATCGGCTTTTTTCCCTTGTTCCGGGGAACCTAAATGAGCATCCAGCAATTCTATATTTTTGACATTAGCTTTCCAAGCAACATCCAATAAATCTCCAGCCACCGGTACAGTCCCAGCGACTGTATCAAATACGATGTTAGCGGCCATTTTTACTAAAGTCTCTTGCGGCACTCCCATCTGAGCGGATTTAAAAACTACATAACCGGCAAAAATTGAACTGACTAAATCGCCGCCGCCCGGTATCAGTCCCAATATCGGATCGAGTCCAATACGGTATTTTGTGCCGGGAATCGGAATTGCATTGTCTAGTAAATGGCTGATTCGACGGATTCGCCGCAAGGATGCTACATGATATGGGCTGGGAGTATTTGGCGAGGAATTTTGTATAGGAGAACGTGACATTTAATTACTCTCGATTGCGATATTATATCGTTTCCGGTTGCATCGGAATGATACCGAGGACACGGCATTGCCGTGTCCTGACTGTGGGTAATATTAATTCCGATGCTACGGGAGTTGATATTACTGCTAGTTTAGGATATTTATTGAAGCATATTCAAGTTTTGTCACTATGCCTCACGCCAGATTTTTATTGATTTTGGTCGATCGGCTTTTGTTTGTTTTTGAATGCACAGAAACCCGGTTTCTGTTCAAAACCGGGTTTCTTGCTTCTAGCTGCGGGCTTTTAATTTAGCCTTTTATTTGTTGCCTTCAGTGAAGTCGGCGTCAATCACGTCGTCGCCGCCGCCAGTGGGGCCGCCGTCTCCGTAGCCGCCAGGGCCGCCAGGGCCACCAGGGCCGCCAGTGGAGCCGTCTGCTTGCTGGTACAGGCTGCTGCTGACAGCGTAGAATGCTTGCTGCAACTCTGTTGTTAGGGTTTTGATGCGATCGTCATCTTCACTCTCGATCGCATCGCGCAAGTCTTTGATCAACCCTTCAACCTTAGTCTTGTCAGCAGGGGGAACTTTATCACCCAATTCCGCCAACTGCTTCTCAATTTGATAGGCCAAAGAATCGCCTTGGTTTTTGCGATCGATCCGTTCGCGACGTTCCTTGTCAGCAGAAGCATTCGATTCGGCTTCCTTCACCATGCGATCGACTTCATTGCTGGGCAAAGTAGAAGCACCGGTAATGCTAATCGATTGCTCCTTGCCAGTACCTTTATCTTTTGCAGCTACATTCAAAATACCGTTAGCATCGATATCGAAAGTAACTTCAATTTGAGGTACGCCGCGGGGGGCAGGTGGAACTCCATCTAAGCGGAAGGTTCCCAAATCCTTGTTATCATTCGCCATTTCCCGTTCGCCTTGCAAAACGTGAATTTCCACGTTTGTTTGGCCGTCTACAGCAGTCGAGAAAGTTTCAGACTTCTTAGTAGGAATAGTGGTATTGCGGGGAATAATTTTTGTCATCACGCCGCCCAAGGTTTCGACGCCGAGAGATAGCGGAGTAACGTCGAGCAACAGGATGTCTTTGACTTCGCCTGCGAGTACGCCGGCTTGAATTGCTGCACCGACTGCAACCACTTCGTCGGGGTTTACCGTTTGGTTGGGGTCTTTCCCGAGGATTTTTTTGACCAGTTCTTGCACCGCAGGAATGCGTGTAGAACCACCAACTAAGACGACTTCATTAATTGCAGATTTGTCTAATTTGGCGTCGCGGATCGCATTTTCTACGGGGATGCGAGAGCGATCGATCAAATCCGAACAGAGTTCTTCAAACTTGCCCCGCGTCAAAGTCGTGTCCAAGTGTTTTGGCCCGTCTTGAGTCGCGGTAATAAACGGCAGGTTGATTTCTGCTTGGGTAACGCTCGACAGTTCAATCTTGGCTTTTTCGGCTGCTTCCGTCAGGCGTTGCAGTGCTTGTTTGTCTTTGCGGAGGTCAATTCCTTCGGCTCTTTGGAATTCGTTAGCGATGAAATCAACAATTTTTTTATCGAAATCGTCACCGCCGAGGTGAGTGTCTCCAGAAGTTGCTAGCACTTCAAATACGCCGTCGCCTACTTCGAGAATAGATACGTCGAAAGTACCGCCACCTAAGTCAAATACGAGGATGGTTTCGTTGCTTTTTTTGTCTAACCCGTAAGCTAAAGCTGCTGCTGTAGGTTCGTTAATAATCCGCAGCACTTCTATGCCGGCAATTTTTCCCGCGTCTTTAGTTGCTTGTCGCTGGGAGTCGTTGAAGTAAGCGGGAACCGTGATCACCGCCTGGGTAACAGTTTCGCCGAGGTATTTGCTGGCGTCTTCTACAAGTTTGCGGAGAACTTGTGCAGAAATTTCTTCTGGGGCAAATTGCTTGCCGCGGGCGGGACAGTCTAGTTTGAGGCTGTTGCCGACTTTGAGGACTTTGTAGGAAACTTCAGTGGTTTCGTGGGTTACTTCATCAACCCGACGCCCGATAAACCGTTTTACTGAGTAAAAGGTGTTTTCGGCGTTCATCACGGCTTGACGCTTGGCGATTTGTCCGACAAGTTGATCGCCATTTTTAGCATATGCTACTACGGAAGGTGTGGTGCGACCCCCTTCGGCGTTGGCTATGACGGTGGGTTTGCCGCCTTCCATAACTGCGACGCAGGAGTTTGTCGTACCTAAGTCAATTCCAACTACTTTTCCCATAGGGGTGTTCCGGCTCCAATCTCTACAAAATTTTGGTTTTCTATCTGTGCGATAGTCTGGTTATTCAGGACTGCGATTTTACCTCGCGGTTTACGGGTAGTGAGTCCTGCTTTAATACAGTCTTCGATAGGGTGCTGATCTCTATACTGCGGGCGGTAGACCTTGCGATGAAGGGGTATTTACCGAACCTGTTGAGGGACGGTTGCATCCGTGAGGCTTGCACCGCTACAGTTGTTGACTGCTTTTGTTTACTCTTCCTAATGTACGGGGTTCGATCGATTCGGGTATTGTGGCAAACCGTATACGTTGTGTTGTATTTGCCGTCTTATGTATATAAATTTTGTTTGGTTGGTAGGGCGATTCGTTACGGGATAGCTGCGCCGCGCGTACTTTTGGATGCAAAATAAAAGTAAAATTTATCAATTACAGTCATGTTAGGTAGCCGTTGGATCGGAGGGCGATCGCTGCACATTTGCTGCTTGTGCAATTGTGTTCATCAGCATAAAAAGTGAAAGGGCAGTTTCCTGGCATTCTAAGAAACCAAATTTTTGGTAAAACTCCTTTGCATTCTCGTCTATAGAATCAACTCTGACACCGTAGACTCCTACTATTCTGGATACATCTATTGCTCTAGCAAGGGCGTGAAATAATAGTTGTTTGCCCAGTCCTCTACCCTGCATTGAGCGATCGACCGCAAGTTTAGCAATCAGTATAGCTGGAATAGGATATCTGGGCAGCCTCTGCCGCAGGTCGGCTGGCAAGTCTTCACGTTCAATCACACCTGCACAGCAAGAATAATAGCCAACTATCTGACTGCCTTCAGGCGAAAAAGCAACAAAAGTTTTGGCAATCCCATCTCGATCGTTTTTCTGAGCGTACTGTTTGAAGTACATATCTAATTCTGGATTTCCAGAATTAAATGGATCTTTTTTGAGACTGCTTGTACTGCGCCCTATTGTATCTAGCGTATAAATAATGCAATCCACAATTTATTATTTGTTTGAGTTGCCATAGTCTTGAAATAATTTAATCAGAGCTTCATTAGGGGGAGGCGGATCTAACATCATGTCTAACAAAAAATCCCAGTCGCGCTCGGACAGCTTCAAAACTGGGTTGCCAAAGGCTGCTGGGCCGTTGATCGCAGCATCTGCTTCGGCAATGAATTCGTCGAGGACAAATAGGTAAGCCCACCAAGAGAGTCGGGTTTCGGTACTGGTTTCGGTTTTGACGAGCGATCGCATTTTGCTATTCCTCCCGCTACTAAGATTGCTTTCCTGCTATTATTATAATTAAAAAAGCGCAGCGACAAGTTTCAACCTGCCGCTACCTGTTTGCTGCTTGTTTAATTGTACTCATCAGAATAAACAGTGAAAAAGGAGTATCTTGGTACTCCAAGAAACCGCACTTTTTGTAAAATTCTTTAGCTGGTTCGTCAATAAGCTGTTACGCATTTAAACCACTAATTATCCAGGTAGGGTGCGTCAGCTAGAACACTTATTAGCCACGGGAAACACTTATGTACTGACGCACCCTACAATGGTCTTTTAAATGTCGAACAGCTTAGCATCTACCCTGACAGCATAAATTCCCATATCTTCAGATACATTTAGTGCATTTTCAAAGGCATGGCGCAGTAACCGCTTTCCCAAGCCTCTACCTTGCATTGAGTAATCGACTGCAAGCTTCCCAAGCAGCATAGCAGGAGGGGGATAGTTGGGGAGATTTTCTCGCAGGTTAGCTGGTAGCTGGGTGCGATCGAGTAAATTAGCGCTGCAAGCATAATAGCCTGCTATTGTGTAGTTATCTTCACCTGTTAAAGCTACAAAAGTTCTAGCAGTACCGAGCCGATCGTTCTGCTGTGCATACCGTTTGAGATAGGCATCTAATTCTGTATTTCCCGAATTAAATGGGTCTTTTCTAAGACTGCTCGTACTTCGGTTTATATCTTCTAGATGGCTAATAGTCCAATTCACTCGCTTTACTGTTTTGTTTAATAATCTGCAAATAATGCGAGCAATCCTTCAGACGGTGCTGGTGGGTTTTCCATGACTGACAGTAAAAAGGCTCGATCGCGATCGGACAGTGCTGGAGGTGTATTATTGTAAGCTGCTGGGCCGTTGATAGTAGCATCTGCTTCGGCAATGAATTCGTCGAGGACAAATAGGTCAGCCCACCAAGAGAGTCGGGTTTCGGTACTGGTTTCGGTTTTGACGAGCGATCGCATTTTGCTATTCCTCCCGCTACACTGATTTTTTTACTACTATTATTTTAACCAAGAAAGCACAGCGACAGGTTGAAACCTGCCACTATAAAAACAGTTCGACTAATGACTAATGACTAATGACTAATGACTACTGACTACTGACTAATGACTACTGACTAATGACTAATGACTACTGACTACTGACTACTGACTAATCAGCAGAGCTGCGGGAAAGTAACTCAGAGCTTCACCAATTGCCAGCGTACCGTTACTTTCTACCGCCTGATTTGTAATCGCATCCTTCCAAACAGACGGCATTTGCTCGGATAATTTCAAATTAGTATCTTTCCAGACTTCCTTGCCGATCGGCATTTCTTCCGGTTTGACAACTCCTGTCAAAAACCGGGGAGCAATGACAATAACTGTAGTCTCTCCAAAGCTTCTGGCAAAGGCAACAACATTATCTTTAAACGTGCCAACTGCTTGCAGAGGCAGATAATCGCCTGATTGAAAAACTTGCAAGTATTTTTTTCTCGCTTCTAAAGCTCTTGCCGTCAAAAACAACTTAATTCTCGCGTCTTCCCGTGTCGCAATCAAATCTTCAATTAGTTGCAAAATATCCGTCTGAGCTTGCTCTTTAATTTCCCGCAAAACCTCGATTCTGCGGGCAAAATCAACGGGACGGCGGTTGTCGGGATCGACGTGACTCAAATCCCAGAATTCCGTCCCTTGATAAATGTCGGGAACGCCAGGAGCAGTAATTTTCAGCAGCGTTTGAGATAAAGAATTGAAAATTCCATAATCAGCTACTTTTTTCCAGAAAGGTGTAAATTTCTTGAGAAACTGATTTTGTTCCGAAGGTTCGAGAACGCTATCGACAAAGGTCATAAAACCAGCTTCGTAGTCGTTATCCGGTCTCAGCCAAGCCGTATAAACTTTGGCTTCGCGGACGGCTTTAATGACATAATCTTTCAGGCGATCGACATAATCAGTGTTTTCTATTCCCTCAAATGGAAAACTGCCGATCAGAGTTTGGTACAAGAAGTATTCGTCATTAGTATCGGGAACCATTCGATTCACAAAGTTGACTTTCTTAGAAGAGTTTAGCTCTCTCCAAGACCTGACTTGCTGTTCCCATTCATCGGGAAGTTCTGACAAAACGTTAATTCTGGCTCGCACATCTTCGCCGCGTTTGGTATCGTGGGTAGCTGTAGCATTCATTTTGTGCGGCCAAGCTGCTTGCTGCTGTTGGTTGAACTCGTGAAAATCTGCCAGCGGAACGCCGAACTGACTGGGGTTTCCTCCCACTTCGTTGAGGGATAAAAGCCGATAGTAGACGTATAAAAGCGTGTCTTCAACGCCTTTTGCCATCAACGGGCCTGTCAACTGCTGGAGTTTCATTACAAAGTGCCGGCGCTGCTCTTTTTGTTCGGTTGTTAGGGTTTCTTCTTCTTCGAGCAACAGCAGAGTTTCGATAAATTTAAGTTCTTTGAGGAGTCGCGGTACTTGTTCTTTGGCGTGGGCGATCGCATATTTTACGTAAGTGCGATCGGACTCTCTCAAACCGTCTTGATTGATGTAAGTTCGGTAGACTGGAAAAATCGTCAAAATAGCCGCCAATGCTTTTTCCAAACCGGGCCGAGTAAAGTCGTTTCCCTGTCTCGATTGACCGGAGATATTCTTCAAAAGTTGAGCTAGATTGTCTACATCTCCCGCCAAATTTTTCTCAACAATCAGCCCTTTTTTATCTAAAAACAACTGTTCGTAGGGAACGTTCAGGCGAGTAAATCTCTGATATATTTCGCTAAACTGCTGTTCGCGATCGCACCGACAAAAAACGCCGTTTACGTAGTTCAAAAAGTCGTAGCCGCTCGTTCCCTCAATCGGCCAATATGACGGCAAATCTTCTTCGTGTTCTAGAATCTTTTCAACAGTGATGTAAGTGTCTCCGACTCTCTCCCGGAGGCGTTTCAAATATTCTGTGGGGTCGTACAGTCCGTCGATGTGGTCGATTCTCAATCCGGTAAACTTTCCCTCTTCAACCAGGTCGAAGATCAGAGCGTGGTTTTTGTGAAAAACTTTAATCTCTTCAACTTTTACCGAAATCAGTTCGTTGACTGTAAAAAACCTTCGGTAGTTAATTTCTTCGGCTCCCACTTTCCAGAAAGCCAGACGGTAAAACTGCTCGGAAAGCAAATCGTCCAGCAAATTAAAGCTTTCGGGATTGCCCTTTTCACCGTTAAAAAAATTGATATTTTCATCTATAAATTCCTGCACCATGGGATTTTGATTGTACAGTTCCCACAGCAGTCCTTTGACAAAAGCTATCTGATCGTATCTGGCTGTACCTTTAGTTTCTGAAGATGTATTTTTAATCAAATAAAGAATTCCCAAAAACTTGATAAAATCTGGATGGCGTCTGCCTAATTCCCTGGCTAAATGCCCCAAATTATGACTGATAAATTTAGCATAAGATTCAATTTTTACTGGCAATTGTAAGCTGTAATAATTGATGGCCAGCCCAATTTCGCTGTATTTGAGTTGAATCTCGCCATTTTCCAGACACTCTCCATAAAAATTGCCCAGCAGCGGAGCCAGCACTCGACCTCTGAGATGTTCGTAAGCGTGATTCCATTCAATATCGAAGTAATCGAAATAGTCGGAATCTGGCCCGTGTTCCAATACGTCTAACAGCAGCAAATTTTGAGTGTCGTAAGCCATGTGGTTCGGGACAATATCTTGCAGCCATCCCATATTCCGTTTCTTGATTTCGTCTGTGAGCGATTCAAAGTTTTCTGATGTTCCCAATTCGGGATTGAGCTGATTTGAGTCAACGACATCGTATCCGTGAGAGCTGCCTTTTCTGGCTTTAAATATTGGTGAAGCGTAAAGGTCGGTAATTCCTAAATCTTCCAGATAGCTAAGGATTTGTTTGGCGGCTTCAAAGTTAAAACCTCCATGAAATTGAATCCGATAAGTTGTTGTAGGAATTCGCATTATGTTAATTTTACTCCTTATTGATTAGTCGATCGGGTTTTTTGCTTAAAATTAGAAATAGTAGGGTGCGTCAGCGGGTACAACATCACGGCTACTTACTCCAGAATCTTTCCCCGCTGACGCACCCTACGGGCCTGTTAGCTGCTGCTCGATCCAACCAACTATTTGATTAATTCATAGAGTGCAAAACTCTGCGGTTTAACAGTCAATTCTTGCTCTGAAGTTATCTTTTCAGGCAAACTAGAACCTGAACCCATCCATTTTTCATCAGCAGAGTCTAAAATTTTGTGACCGTTGCCTTGGGGAAGTGGAGCCGTAAAAGCTACCTCTTGCCTGTTGAAGTTTAGAATGCAAAATATCTGGCTGTCATCTGTCCAGCGACGTAGAAATAAGATTTTTTCGGCTTCAATGCTGGACACTTCTAGACTGTTTTTGTCGAGTTTTTTAAGGGCCGGTATTGTCCGCCGCAGTTGAATCAAATGTTGGTGCCATTCCCAGAGGATTTTGTGTTTGCCTTCTGTTTGTTTTTCCCAGTTTAACTTGCACTTTTGGAAGCTTTCAGGACTCTGGGGATCTTGAAACTCCCCTCGCCCTTCAAAAATTTTAAATTCTTGTTGTTTGTCTTTGCGGATAGCTTCAATTAAGTCAGGGTCTGAGTGAGAAACAAAGTACAGAAACGGCGCTGTTTCTCCGTATTCTTCTCCCATGAACAAGAAGGGAATGTAGGGAGAAATTAACACTGTGCCGGCTGCGAGTTTCAATCCTTCAAAGTCAACTATTTTCGAGAGTCTGTCTCCCAAAATGCGGTTGCCGATTTGGTCGTGGGTTTGGGAAAATACCACAAATTTATCGCCAGGTTCATCTTTTACAGAATTGCCGTGTTTCCGCTTTCTGTGGGGGGCGTACTGGCCGGAGTAAACAAAGCTTTCTTTAAAGGCTTTTTCTAAGTGTTCGCACTTGCCGAAATCTTGGTAGTATCGGTCGTCTTCTCCGGTGAGCAAGGTGTGCAGTGCGTGGTGGAAATCATCGCACCATTGGGCGTCTAGTCCGAAGCCGCCGAGTTCTTTAGGACGTACAGTGCGGACATCGTTTAAGTCGCTTTCTGCTATTAAATAAAGCTGCCGTCCTAGCTCTTGGGAAATATCGGCTGTGGCATTGGAAAGTTCTTGCAAAAACGGTCTTGCACCTACTTCAAATATTGCTTGAATTGCATCGAGTCTCAGAGCGTCGATGTGATAGTCTCGAAACCAGTAGAGGGCGTTTTCAATAAAGTAGTTGCGTACCCCGTCGCTGTAGGCGTCGTCGAAGTTGAGGGGGTCTCCCCAAATCGAGCCGTATTTTGATGTAAAGTAGGGGCCGAATTCGCGGAGGTAGTTTCCTTCGGGGCCGAGGTGGTTGTAAACTACATCAAGAATTACTGAAATGCCGTGTTCGTGGCAGGCATTGACGAGTTTTTTGAAGCCTTCGGGGCCGCCGTAGGAGTTTTGAACGGCGTAGGGATATACGCCGTCGTATCCCCAGTTTCGCTCGCCAGGGAATTGGGATACTGGCATTATTTCGATGGCGTTGATTCCCAATTCTTTAAGTTGTTTGAGTTGGGGAATCATTGCTTCAAATGTTCCGGATTGGGTGAATGTGCCGACGTGCAGTTCGTAGATAATCATTTCGGCTAGCGGCACCCCTTGCCAATTTGTATCTGTCCAAGCAAAGGCGCTTTCATCTATTACTTGCGAAGGGGCGTGCACGCCTTGGGGTTGATATTTTGAGGCGGGGTCTGGTCGATCGGTTTTTGCTTCGAGTTGGTAGGTGTAAAGGGTTCCAGGTTGGATGTCTGTAGCTGTAGTTTGCCAATAACCTTCGGCGGATTTCTGCATGGGGAGAAGGCGTTTGTCTGGGGAAACAAGTTGGACTGCTACTTGTTTGAGGGTGGGGGCCCAAACGGTAAATTCACATTGGTTGTTGCCGAGGTAGTTTGCTCCTATCTTCACTTTGAGTTTTTCTCCTTATAAAATAGGTTTGCGGTATGACTGAAAATGGTATCTTGGCAATAGGTCTGTTGAGTGCCGATCGCCAACCAGCCTGTTTAAAAAGTAATATCAGTTAAAAAAGTAACAGACAACTAACTTTAGACAGAGCAAGGGCTACAATTGTCGCAAAGAGGCAAAATTAGCGCTTGGTTCCATCTAAATTAGAGCATGAATCGGCGCGGGCCCGACGCGCGAAGCTTGCAGCTATTGGAACGCCAAATTAGCCGGCTAGGGTAACAATTCTTTATTTCTACACTGTGTAAAATCTACCCAAAGGTAGATAACAAGTCACCGCGAATGTGTATTTTATGGTTATTGCTTTTGGACGGGAAATCTGCTGCAATCTTGACTCGGCGGAGTCTCGCGAGTGGTTGGTAACAAACGGGATCGGCGGTTATGCTAGCGGGACGATCGCGAATCTCCTCACGCGCCGCTATCACGGCCTGCTGGTAGCTGCCCTCAAACCCCCGCTGGGACGCACTTTGATGCTCGCCAAGCTGGACGAGACGGCTGTGTATCACGATCGCCCCTATCCGCTTTATACAAACCGCTGGGCCGACGGTACGATCGAACCCCACGGCTACAACTACATCGAAAGCTTTCACCTCGAAGGCACGACGCCTGTTTGGAGGTTTGCTCTCGCCGACGCTATCCTGGAAAAGCGGATTTGGATGCAGCAAGGTGCTAACACAACATATATTCAATACCGCTTGCACCGCGCCTCACAACCGATCGCCCTCGCTGTCAAAGCTCTAATCAACTACCGCGACTATCACCACACAACTCGCGCCGGCGACTGGCAAGTGAGCCTAGAAACCTTGGAAAGCGGGGTTTGCGTCACCGCATTTCCCTCCTCTGCACCCCTGTACCTGCTGACGGATGCCGAACCAGAGGCACAATTTCGAGTCTCTGCGCCCTTATACAATTGGTACTACGGATTTGACTTGGCAGCAGAAAAACGGCGCGGATTGGACTGCTGCGAGGATCACTTGCACGCGGCGACTTTTCACATGACGATCGCACCGGGAAGTTCTCTGACATTGATAGCGAGTACCGAGAAAAATCCCCAGTTATTCCGTGTCAAACACCCGTCTATTGCTCAAGAGGGGGAGAGGGGGAGAGGGGGAGAGGGGGAGAGGGAGAAATTAGCGACTAACATTCACGGGGGAGTAAACCCGGATTTGGTGTTAAACGGCGGTACAGCTTTAGAAATGCGTCGCGCTGCCGATCGAGAACTGCTGCAAAACTGGTCAAAAGTGAGCGAATCTCCCGACTGGATCGATCGCTTAGTGCTCGCCGCCGACCAATTTATCGTCAGCCGCCCGCTACCGGATGAACCCGAAGGCAAAACGATCGTCGCCGGATATCCCTGGTTCAGTGACTGGGGACGGGATACGATGATTAGCTTGCCCGGCCTCACAATCTGTACCGGGCGATCGGAAATTGCGCGATCGATTTTGCGGACATTTGCGCGGTATGTCGATCGGGGAATGCTGCCGAACCGCTTCCCGGATGCGGGCGGCGAACCGGAATACAATACCGCAGACGCTACTCTGTGGTACTTTGAGGCAATTCGCGCTTATATCGATGCTACGCGCGACGACGAACTTTTGGCCGAACTCTGGCCGACATTATGTGAGATTGTTGACTGGCACTTGCAGGGAACTCGGTATAATATCCGCGTCGATCCCGATGACGGTTTAATCTACGCGGGCGAAACCGGCGTGCAACTGACTTGGATGGACGCCAAAATCGGCGATTGGGTGGTGACACCCCGGATTGGTAAGCCGATCGAACTCAGCGCGCTTTGGTACAATGCTATACAAGCAATGGCAAGTTTTGCTCGAAAACTGGGCAAGCCTCACGATGAATACCGGCAATTGGGCGATCGAACAGCCGCCGGATTCACTCGTTTCTGGAACGACTCAAGCGGTTACTGCTACGACGTTCTCGACGGCCCGGACGGACACGATAGTTCGCTGCGGCCCAACCAGATATTCGCCGTGTCGCTGCCCCTATTAACTGGGTATCCGCCTCCGAACTCTTTATCAGCAAGGGGATTGCGGGCCAAGGAAACCCACCGCTATACACCGTTACTGACGCCCATCCAGCAGCGCGGCGTGGTGGACGCCTGCGCCCAGCAGCTTCTGACTTCTGTCGGCCTCCGCAGCCTCTCGCCGCAGCACCCGCAGTATCGCGGCAGGTATGGAGGCGACCAATTGCAGCGCGACAGCGCCTACCACCAGGGCACAGTTTGGGGCTGGCTGATTGGCCCGTTTGTCTTGGCGCACTTGCACGTATACAAAGACCCAGCACAAGCTCGCGAATTCCTCGAACCGATGGCACATCATATAATGGCCGGCGGAGTTGGCAGTCTGAGCGAAATTTTTGAGGGCGACGCCCCCCACTCGCCCCGAGGCTGCACGGCTCAAGCTTGGACTGTGGCTGAGGTGCTGCGGGCTTGGTTGGCAATTAATACTGTGGGTGTTTAAATGGGGAATGTTATGTTTGGCTGAA
The DNA here is from genome assembly GCF_036702825.1 of Microcoleus sp. A003_D6. Classification (NCBI taxonomy): domain Bacteria; kingdom Bacillati; phylum Cyanobacteriota; class Cyanophyceae; order Oscillatoriales; family Microcoleaceae; genus Microcoleus; species Microcoleus sp. A003_D6. Next base: position 17,822 of record NZ_JAUBWA010000038.1, read on the forward strand.
TAGGAGGTTTATGACATTATTATTAGCTGGCGATATTGGCGGAACTAAGACTATTTTGCGCTTAGTTGAAAGGACTGTTAAGGGTGAAATGAACGCACTTTACGAGTTCCGCTATCCCAGCGGGGAGTTTCCCGATTTAGTGCCGATGGTGCAGCAGTTTTTGACGGAAGCTGCTACTAAGTTGAATTTGACGCCATTACCTGAAAAAGCTTGTTTTGCGATCGCAGGCCCGGTGGTTAACAACACTGCAAAACTGACTAATTTGCCTTGGGTGCTAGAAGCAAAGCGTCTGGAACAGGAATTAGGAATATCACACGTTAGTTTAATTAATGATTTTGTCGCGGTTGGCTACGGCGTGTGGGGTTTGGATGCTAAAGACTTGCACATTTTGCAAGTAGGAAAACCCCGCGAACACGCTCCAATTGCTGTGATTGGTGCGGGGACTGGTTTGGGAAATTGTTTTGCAATTCCCGAGGCAAATGGCATCAGGGTTTTTTCTTCGGAAGGGGGACACGGTGACTTTGCTCCTCGCTCGGAGTTGGAGTTTCAATTGCTGAAATATTTGTTAGCAAAACACGACATTCAAAGAATATCGATCGAGCGTGTGGTTTCGGGACAAGGGATTGTTTCAATTTACCAGTTTTTGCGGGACATAAAATTTGCTGCTGAATCGCCGGAGATAGGGAAAGTTATCAAAAAATGGGAGTCAGAAATCGGTAAAAGCGAGAAGACTGTGGATGCGGGAGCGGCAATTGCGACGGCGGCACTGGAAAAGTGCGATCGGCTTTCGGAACAAACAATGCAAATGTTTGTAGAAGCTTACGGCGCAGTGGCGGGAAATATGGCTGTGTCACTTCTACCTTACGGCGGTTTGTACGTAGCCGGCGGCATCGCTGCTAAGATTTTGCCGCTGATTCTAGAAGGGGGTTTTATGCGAGCTTTTACCCACAAAGGGCGGATGGATTCGCTGTTGGAAATGATGCCTGTTCGTCTTGTTTTAAATCCCCATGTAGGGTTAATTGGAGCCGCAGTTTGTGCGGCCGGTCTTTAGGAGAATTTTAAATAGTTTGGGCGGGCAAGATGCCCACCCCACAAGAGTTTTTGTGGCACAGGCATCTTGCCTGTGCAAATATTTGGGGCGGGCAAGATGCCCACCCCACAAGAATTTTTGTGGCACAGGCATCTTGCCTGTGCAAATATTTGGGGCGGGCAAGATGCCCACCCCACAAGAATTTTTGTGGCACAGGCATCTTGCCTGTGCAAAGATTTGGGGCGGGCAAGATGCCCACCCCACAAGAATTTTTGTGGCACAGGCATCTTGCCTGTGACAAAGATTTGGGGCGGGCAAGATGCCCACCCCACAAGAATTTCAGAAAAAGCTAACCTTCATATATTTGCCAGAAAAAAGGATATTCCTCTGGAGTCGCTGAAAGACCAGCTTTGACAGGATTTTGCCTGATATATTCCCAAAAAGACTCAAATTCTCGTTCATCTCTGACTATTCGGTCATGTCGCTCATCTTGCCAGACAGTACCAATATGCTTCATAACCTTGGGAATTTGTTGAGAACTGTAGCTTTTCATACTGTGCAGAATGCTGCTGAGCGACCAAAATTCATCCTCCGACTTTGGCAAAGGCTGAATTAGCATATGCACGTGATCTGGCATGACAACTAAGCAAAAGATTTGATACCTTTGCCTATCAAAAAACTTGCAAGTATTGAGGACAAATTGTCTGGCTGCCGGAGTCAATTCAATCTTTTCCCAAGTATTAAAAGTGATGAAATAGACCAATCCTTCTAACTCCCAATGAGGTAAATTTCTGTAAGTGATTTTTAACTTTGGTTCCACCAGAGATTGATAATTCTTGGTGGGGTGGGCATCTTGCCCGCCCCCAAGCCGCAGCCTAGAAACCGGCTGCACCAGAGATTGATAATTCTTGGTGGGGTGGGCATCTTGCCGGCCCCCAAGCCGCAGCCCAGAAACCGGCTGCACCAGAGATTGATAATTCTTGGTGGGGTGGGCATCTTGCCGGCCCAACTCCTGATTGCTTCCCTGACTCAAATTTCTATGAATCATATACTTCGTACAATCACAACTTAATATAAAATAGCCTCAAGCAGGCAAGAGGTCAATGCCAATGCCGATCGACTTTCCTCTTTTCTGCTACTTCATCTTCAAAATCTTCTCAGCAGCACTTTCAGACACCGGCATCACCGATAACCGATTGCCTTTTCTCACCAGGAAAATCTCATCAGCGCTAAACTTTTGTTTCAGTTCATCCAAAGATATTAACTTAGCAAACTCCTCAACAAACTCCACTTTTACAGTTTGCCAGCGAGGCGCATCAACCGGGGATTTAGGATCATAATATTCGCTCTTTCTGTCGAACTGAGTCTGGTCAACAATCCCAGTCTCAACCACGCGCACCAACCCGACAATGCCTGGTATTTTAGTATTAGAATGGTAAAAAAATACTAAGTCTCCACGACTCATTTCTCGCATAAAATTGCGAGCTTGATAGTTGCGAACGCCATCCCAAATACAAGTGCGATCGCCCTTCAAGTCCGCAATACTGTAAACATCCGGTTCCGACTTCATCAGCCAATAATTCATAGAATATCTTTCCGCTTCTGCAACCACAGAGTCAACATCAAATAAACAAAAATATGCACGCACAAAATCCCCCAGTTCAAACCCAAATTTTCCCACGTTGGATCGTAAACAGGAGTAGGCTCAAACGGCTGAGGAAGCGTACTCCCGTCCGGTAATGTAGTAGGCGCGGGAACCATCGCATTCACATTAACTAAAGAGCCGTAAGCACCCACAGACCAGCGGCTTAACATCAGCCAAGAAAACTTGCTCGCCGCACCTTCCATCTTAAACAAAACTCCCGAAAAAATAATCTGAGGCAGCAATAATAGAGGCAAAGCGCTGTTAGCTTGAGAGCTGTTTTTAACAATCGCGGAAACGACTAATCCAAGACTTATGCAGCTCATTAAAGTTAGGAATGTAGTAATACTTGCTCCCACAGGCCAGGAAATAAAACTCGGTTCGGGGGATTTAAAAGCAATCAGAATAACTCCTACCATTAACAGCGTTTGCAATACTGCCAAACCAGAAAGTATGAAAATTTTTGAACCTACATAAGCAAACAATCCTAAATTAACCAAACGTTCGCGCAAGTAAATAGCAGATTCTTTGACGATTTCTTGCAGTGAAGTTGCCAGTCCCACCCAAATCGCCGCGCAGGTAAATACAAACAAAACTCTGAGCGCTAAAGGTGCTAAAGTTGCCTCCGGTGCGCCAATTAATGGGTCTTTATCTCTGACGGCTAGCCGCAGCAAACTAATGCCGATCGGCGCTGTTAAAAGAGCTAAGCTCAAGTTAACCAAGTCGCGGGAAACGAGTTGAAAATAGCGCTGGGCAAGCAGAACGAGTTGTTTTACAAAAGATACAGATTTTGGCTTAGAAGGTGCAGAGGGCGTTTTGCCGTCGGGGTTGCCTGTGCTGAAGTGGTTGACAATATAGCGCTGATAGTAGGGAGATTTATTAAACTTTTCTGCCCAGCTTTGAACGTTGATTTCTCCTGTTTCTAGTTCGTTGTAAATGTCGGCAAAATCGCCAGTTTTGACATCGAAAAAATCGAGGGCTTCCCTAGGTGGGCCGAAGTAACAAAGGCGTCCGCCGCGACCCATAAAAACAATTCGATCGCACATCGTGATATTTGCCGTCGCGTGAGTCACCAGAATCACCGTCCGGCCTTGATTTGCCAACTTTCGCAGCAGTTGCATCATCTTCTTATCCAAACCCGGATCGAGTCCTGAAGTCGGTTCATCTAAAAAGAAAAGTTTCGGGTCTGCTAACAGTTCGACTCCGATGCTAACCCGTTTTCGCTGTCCGCCGCTAAGCTGTTTTACTAAAGCCTTGTGGCGGTGAGACATTTCAATATCTTCTAAAGTTTTTGCAACTACCTGATTGACATCTGTATCGGGAGGTAAGCGCAATTTAGCTGCATAACTCAAGACTTCTTCTACTGTCAAATCTGCGTGTACAATATCATCTTGAGGCACGTAACCGATTTGATTGCGGTAAATATTGAAGTTTTGGCGCAGGTTGTCGCCGTTGAGAAACACAGCGCCGTTAGTGGTTTTTTCAATGCCTAAAAGCGTCCGCATTAAAGTAGATTTACCCGCACCGCTACCGCCGACTAAAGCCACAAACTGCCCCGGTTCGATCGCCAAAGTGATGTTGTCCAAACGCTTCGGAATCACCAGACTGTCAGCATCCAAACGAATTTGATGGCCGGAGTCTTGCATCTGCAACTCACCGCTGCGGTAAGTTAGAGTAAACGGGCCGATCCGAATTGCATCTCCCTCGGACAACTGTACAGAATTTGTCACTCGCTGACCGTTAACAAAAACCCCGTTAACGCTGTGGTCTCGCAAAATATAATTGCCGCGACTGTCTTGGTCGATTGTGGCGTGGCGTCTAGAAACAAGCGGCGCATCTAATTGCAGCGAAGCGTTTGGATCGCGGCCCAACAAAACCGACCGATTCTTAAGAAGAATTGACTGCTTGCTAGAGACAGCAACCTGATTCGCCAGCGGATTAAAATAACTCAGCAAAACTTGATTTTGAGGATCGAGACCGATTTTAATTTCTGTGCCGTTTTTCAGACAATAACCGTCATTGGGAGTGATGCGAGTGCGATCGACAAATAAGCCATTAGTGCTCGGCCGCTGCCCGTCACCGTCGTAAATCCAGTAATTATTCCCAATTTGGCGCAAAACAGCATGACAACCGGAAACTGCGCGCCAGGGTTCGGGAATAATTAAATCAGCACGAGTGCGATCGCGCCCCAATACGTGCTGCTGCTGTTTTAACTCTAACTGTACAACTTCCCCTTGACTGCTTAATACTAAATAAGGTCGATCGCTTAAAGCAGTCGCTTGTCCTATATTGCCTGTCATAGTTCAATCGCGGTTTTGACACTCACATTCGTCAGCATATCAAAAAGTGGAAGTCATTAGTCATTAGTCATTAGTCATTAGTCATTAGTCATTAGTCATTAGTCATTAGTCATTAGTCAACTGACAACTGTCAACTGACAACTGTCAACTGTCAACTGTCAACTGTCAACCGACAAACTGCGAAGCCGATTAATTGCAGCCGCCAATTCAAACCGTCGAAACATGGCAAAATCCCCTTCAGGAAAAGGCGATAAAATATCCATCCCCTGCGCTTCAATATCTGCCATCACCAAATCTATGATTTCCGACAAAGTGCGTTTCCCGTCCATGTATTGCTGCTTAGCATAAACCATTGCCGCAGCGATCGCCCTCAACTGTCCGCTGTCCACAATTTGCTCGACAGCACCCAAATCAATCTCCTCAGTTCCGAAAGCCAATTCATCAACATCCCGCACCTTCACCCGCACATCTCGCCGTCCCCGACTCGGATCTAAACTAGCAGGAACCGGCACTCTTTGAGTAATCTCACCAAAATTTTCTCCCCCTTCAGCAGCGCGGCTAATCGAGTAATTCTTAGCAATCTCTTTAGCTTTTTCCGTCACATTATATGCTTGAAAATTATCCATTGCGATCGCAGTATCCGCCACATCAAAATAATCGCCGCTTCCCCCCATGACTAAAATAGTCGATACGCCATAATCTGCATACAATTGTCTCACTTTATCAATAAACGGCGTAATCGGTTCTTTATCTTTAGAGATGAGTTCTTGCATTCGGCGATCGCGAATCATAAAATTCGTCGCCGCCGTATCCTCATCAACTAATAAAACAGGCACTAAATCCCCTTCTGAAATAGCGACTAATTGCGTCTCTAAAACAAAAGGCTGAGCTTCTTCCTTCTTCCCTCTTCCTTCTTCCCTCTTCCCTCTTCCCTCTTCCTTCTTCCTTCTTCCTTCTTCCTTCTTCCTTCTCCCCACTTCCAAAGCCTCAATAATATTAGCAGCTTGCGACGTACTGCCGCTCGCATTTTCAGTATAAAATTGTGCAGTATCTCTACCTTGCGGCAAGTGGTTAATAAAAGGCGAAATATCAACTCCTGCAACACTTCTCCCATCTTCCGCCCTAATTTTAACCGCCGCCGGACTTGTGACCACAAATTCCCTACCATCTCCAGGAATGCGATTGTAAACTCCCAATTCGATCGCTCTCAGTAGAGTCGATTTCCCGTGATAGCCGCCCCCAACAATCAAAGTAATGCCAGCGGGAATACCCATACCGGAAATCAAACCGCGATTCGGACAATTAAACTCAACTTTTAACGACGGCGGCGACCCAAAAGCCACAGCATTATTTAACAAAGGACTGTTGTCAACACCTGTGCGGCGGGGTAAAATAGAACCGTCAGCAACAAACGCAACTAATCCTTTTTCAGCTAACTGCTGCCGCAGCCAGTCAGCATCTTCTACAGTTTCAACATGACGGCGACATTCAGCAGTATTTAAGTTAGCATATTTGAGAGATTGGCTGACAATTCGCGGGATATCTTCGCACAGCATTTCAGCAGCTTGTCGCCCTAAAATACTGCGTCCACTCGCTGGAAGTCCGACTGCAAATCGCAGTTCAACTCCTCCTAAATCTTCAACATCGGATGTATTTGAGGAAATGATAAATGCGGAAGTTCGCTCTAAAACTTCTTGTCCAAAGCGAGTCACTGCGATCGTACCGCTTTTGCCAGTGCCGCGTTTGCTGCTGATGCTGTGTGCTGCTTTGTCAAACTGGCGAGTTAGGTAATCTCGCAAGGCTATTTCTCGACTGCGAGAGTTGAAAAGTTGACGGGGAATTTGAGCAATGTTTGGGGGAACTATGACTCGAAATTTACTGGGAGAAGCAAACGGATCTCCCTGCACGTAATCAATAATTAATGTGAATTCAGAAAAGTCGTAGTTACCTTGAATGTCTTTGTATGCTTTGTAGCCTCGATTGTCTAGTTGCAGTAAATGCCGTTGCAGTCTTTCTTTGTTAGTCATTAGTCATTAGTCATTAGTTATTTGTTATTAGTTGGCAGTAGTCAGTAGGCCGTTGGCAGTAGTCAGTATCAATAACAGCCATCATGCCCAATGCCCCATGCCCGATGCCCCATCCCCAATTCCCAATTCCCCATGCTCAATTCCCAATTACTAATTACCTAATTCCAATAATTTAGCCGTAGCATTAACAACAATTTGAGCAGAACCGGTGAAAAAAGGTCGATCGATAGTTGCTAAGGTATCGCTAGATTGGTGATAGTGGGGCGATCGCAAATTTGCAGTATCCGTCACCAACACAGCACCAATTCCTTTATACCAGAAAGGCGCGTGGTCGCTCCGCAAAACATCGGGAGTCAGCAACCCTTTCAGGGGAACCGGCAGCGCCACCACCGCAGGCAAATCGGCTTTTCCCGACTCAGCAAAACTTTTCAACAGCAGCGGGTGTTCCGCATCCCCAATCACAGCGATAAACTCGCCCAATTCGGGAGATTTTACCCCCGATGCTTCTAGAAAAGGTTGCGCTGTCAATCCTTCGGGATATTGCTGGCATCCCGGCGTGCGGCACGCATAACCTACCATATCCAGGACGATCGCACCCTGCAAATTTTTTAACCGCGCCGCGCTACCGGTAAATGCTAAACTGCCTAAAAGTCCGAGTTCTTCCCTGTCGAAAAATGCTACTTGCAATGTCCGAGGCGTGGGGCGAGAACCCAGCAATCTTGCTACTTCTAAAACTACTGCAACTCCCGTCGCATTGTCGTCAGCGCCTGGGGAGTTTGGTACAGTATCGTAGTGTGCTGCGACTAAAATTGCACCGGCGTTTGAGTCAGTACCTTTTCTCTCAGCGAAGACGTTAATTCCGCGATCGAACGGCTGCAATTCTGCGGAAAATCCTAATGTTTGCAGTTGTTGAGAAATGTAGTCTCTCGTGAAAGAGCGAGATCGTTCTCCCTCGCGTTCTCCTACTAAAGTCTCGACGTGTTTCCACAACCGAGATGGGTCAATTTCCTGCTGAAAAAAAGTATTTTTTTCAGCAGGAAGCGGTGAGAAAGACGGGTTTTGGGAAATGTTGATTTTGCGATCGATCGAAACTTCGGGTACAGCCGACAACCGCTGCCACGAGTCAGAACCCCAACCCGCAGCCGCCACCGCAACCAGAATAAATAGCGCTATCCAAATCAATTGTTTCATCAGTAAGTCTATTTAAGATTGTAGACTGTTAGATTTTAGATTTTACATTGACACCATAGTTAAGAATAAACCTGTTTCAAAAAATGAAACTCAAAACTCTTAACCTTAGCTGCGGTAAGGTCAGTTTTTTATTTTTTAATTTACCTAAAAAAGCAGGTAAAAGACTTTGAATGTCGCCGTCGAATCTGTATTGCTTATTGCCTCATTCAACAGCGACATTCCCGCCTAGTAATTTACTTTCACAATTCACAAGTCAAAACTACTTTTTGTCCAACTCAATTTCCTTGTTTTTCAATATCAACCCGCTGCTGCTGGGAACAGCGCAAGGAATAGTTTTTGCCAAAAATTCGACAATTTGAGTGGGTTTTTGAAACCACTCGGAATAACTGGGATTGAGTTCGTCGTACAGTGCTTTTAAAGCTTGGATTTCGGCCTCTAGCTGCGCTGCTGCTTGATTAATTCTGCGAGCTTGTGCTTGCAAGCGCTTTTCCCCCTTTTGAACGCGGTTTTCTACTTCTTGCCAGTATTCTCCGGCCAGCATTTTTTCTAGTTCACCTTGTTTGTAATTGAGTAAAGCCTGTTTTTGTTGCAGTTGTTTTTCAATAATTTTAGTTTCTCGGTCAATCTCCTGGATTTGCTGCAACCACTGTTCCCCAAAAGCAGCATTTTGCTGGTGGAACTCAGCAATGGCCTCGGAAGTATTATTCTTGGGAAAACTGACTGCCACTCGGCATTCAGAGCGCTGTACGCAAAGTTTTTCCCGCAACGAAAGCAGGGTGGCAAGTTCTGCTTGCAGCGCGGGGATTTCTGTTTGGAGTTCTGGGATCGTCTGACTCATTGGTTCAATTAGTGAGCTTCTGCATCGATTTTAAGCTAATTGTTTATTTTTATACCAATCCCGGCCGCCGGATTGCGGGAATTATCTAATTTTAGCGCGCTCGGGGCCGATGTCTAGGCCTAATGGCGGATAATTTGTGGCACAATTGCGGATGACACATTTTAAATTAAGATTAAAATTATAATTAGTTACAACCCTAAATTATTAGGTTGGGGAATTTTAATTTACCAATCAACATAAATGAAGGTTGGCTCTGTTTTCCTATCGCACCTCAAGTTCTGCTCAAATTTTTCAGATTGTGGACTGCGGGAAAGGATATATTTAAAATTAGGAAGGGAGTACATGAAAATTACTGGTCAATTAATGTTGGGGTATTTAATGGCTGCTATTTTTGGTGTAAAATGTTGCATCAATGCAAAAATATTGCCGACAAGTGTAGGGGATGGAGACGGCAATCGCGCTGTAGCAGCAATTTTGGTGGGGTATGAGAAACTTAGCTATTTGCGATCGGCATCTCGCCCCGCAACTTCTGCAAGCGCCGACTTGTTTGTGGATAAATTATCCCAAATAAAACTGGTAAATCCACCGACACAAAATTTTCTACACTCTGAGGAAATTTCTGAAAAAGAGCGTCGTTTTACTTTAGAAACAATCGGTTATGTTGCTCTTATTTCTGTAGTAATCTCCTTATCGATCGGGACGAATACGGTAAGTATCTTATCCAAGGCGATCGGGTTAATCAAACCCAAGTCTGAAACAGGGAAGGACAAGCTACCAGAAGGAGAAACAGTATTGCATCCAAAAAAAGAACAGGATATCCGGGATACTATTGCCAAAATGACCCAAGATTTGCAGCAAACTGCCGAATATGCCCTCGATATTTGCGAGGACATGAACGTCTCGATAATTGCCACCACCCCGCGCGGTCATATCCTGTCGTTAAACCAAGCTACCTGTCAACTTTTAGGATACTCTAAAAAAGAGTTGTTAGGTCAACAAATAGCCGGACTTTTTAATAAAAATGACTCGCCTGCTTCCGAGTTAGAATTAACAAATTTAACAGCCGAAGGTTCTGTCCGAAACGTCGAAAAAGTCTACCTTTCCAAATATGGAAAAAAAATAATTGTACTGCTTTCTATTTCAACTATTCGCGACCGCAAAGGCGAGATCGGCGGCAAGTTGTATATAGCACAAGATATTACTGAGAGCAAGCGGGTTGAAAGAAATTTGCGGCGCAGTGAAAAAAAGTTTCGGCAATTGATAGAAACTGTTAATGCTGCTGCATTGATCTATCACCGCAGAGATTTGCGCTATGTCAATTCTCAGACAGAAGCTCTGACTGGATACAGTCGCGAAGAATTGCTAGGGTTGGATTTATACGATTTAATTCATCCAGATTCTAGAGAAACAGTTAAAAAATGGGGTAAATCCAACCAGCCGCGATCGAGTGCCGGCTCAAAATATGAACTGAGAATTATCACGAAAACCGGAGAAACACGCTGGATTGAAGCAACTATCGATATTATCAAATTTGAGAGAAAACCGTCAATATTAGTCACAGCGTTTGACATCAGCGATCGCAAATTAGCAGAGTTAGAACTAGAAACATCTCTTTCGCTGCTTCAAGCAACCATTGAATCTACTGCTGACGGCATTCTGGCGGTTGATAGTGTAGGAAAAGTTCTCACCTTTAACCGCAAGTTTGCCCAAATGTGGCAGTTGCCGGAGTTTCTGCTCGATTCGAGAGATAGCAACCAAATTTTGGGGTTCGGAATCAACCAGTTAAAATACCCGGAAATCTTTCTCAATCGCGCTAAAGAATTGTCCGATCGCCCGGCAGCCGAAAGTTACGATATCATCGAGTTTAAAGATGGCAAAATCTTGGAACGCTACTCGCTGCCGCAGCGCACTAAAGGCAAAATTACAGGTCGAGTATTCAGCTTTCGGGACGTAACGGAACGCGTGCAATCCGAAGAAAAACTGCGCAAAAGCGAAGAACGCTTTCACCTGCTGACGCGGGCGACAAATGATGCTGTCTGGGATTTTGATTTGTTAAAAAATGAGTATTGGTTGAGCGAAGAGTTTGAAAAAGTTTTTGGATACAAACTCAACGAAACTCAGACGATAGAATTAGAATCGTGGTGGCTAAATATTCATCCCGAAGAACGAGAAAGAGTGATGTTAAGCTTCAAGGAAACAATGAACTCAGACGCTCAATGTTGGTCTGAGGAATACAGCTTTCACCGTGCAGGCGGGGGATATGTTTTTGTGCTAGATCGCGGGTACATCATCCGCGATGAAAGTGGCAAAGCAGTAAGGGCGATCGGCACGATGATGGACATCACTCAGCGCAAGCAAGCTGAAGAAATTATCCGCTATCAAGCTGTTTACGACCAACTCACTGGTTTACCGAACAGGATACTTTTTAACGAGCGGCTGCTGGCTTCCTTAAAACAAGCTAAACAAACAAAAAAAATGCTAGCTGTGATGTTTTTAGACTTGGACAGGTTCAAAAAGATTAATGATACACTAGGTCACGCTGCGGGCGATCGCCTGTTAGAAGGTTTTGCCGGACGCATCAGCGACACTTTGCGATCGACTGACACGGTTGCCCGCTGGGGAGGCGACGAATTTACCATACTGCTTCCCGATATCAATTGCTTAGAAGATGCAGTTAAAACAGCTCAAAGAATACTCAATAATTTAAAGCCAGCATTTAAACTAGAAGGACAGCCGTTTCATGTTAGCAGCAGCATCGGCATTGCTCTTTATCCAAATGATGGTGAAGATGCCGAAACTTTAGTCAAAAATTCTGATGCTGCCTTGTACCGCGCTAAAGAAATGGGAAGAAATAACTATCAGTTATATACTTCAACAATTAATCCCCAAGGCAGCCATTTACTAACTATAGAACACAGGTTGCACGAGGCTCTAGAACAGGGAGAATTTGAGGTTTTCTACCAGCCAAAAGTCAACATTACTACTTGGAAAATTCAGGGCATGGAAGCCCTGCTGCGCTGGCAACATCCACAATTAGGTTTAGTTAATCCCGCTACATTTATTCCGATCGCCGAAGATAACGGGCTCATTGTAGCTATTGGGGAATGGGTGCTGCAAACTGCCTGCATTCAAAATAAAGCTTGGCAGGATGCTTTGCAGCCAGATTTGCGGGTAGCAGTCAACGTTTCGGCTCGGCAGTTTCAGCAATTTAATTTATTAGAAATGGTAGCTAACTGCTTGGAAAAAAGCGGTTTAGCAGCCAAGTATTTAGAGTTAGAAATTACCGAGACTACAGCTATGCAAGATGTAGATTATACCACAAAAGTTCTCAGGGAGTTGCAGAATATGGGAGTGCAGATTGCGCTGGACGATTTTGGCACGGGTTATTGTTCTCTAAATTATCTCAAAAAGTTTCCCTTGAATATCTTAAAAATAGACAGGTCGTTTGTCAGCGAAATGACGACCGATCCCTGCGAACGGGCGATCGCCAAGGCTATAGCGACGCTGGGGCGAGATTTGAAATTGAGCGTGGTGGCGGAAGGAGTAGAAACTAAAGAGCAGTTGGATTGTTTGCGCGAGCTCCACTGTCAAGAAATTCAGGGTTACTATTTCAGTCGTGCACTATCAGCAAGTGATGCTAGCAAACTATTGGTAAATTCTCTGTTGAAGAAAGTGAAAATTGCTTGAGACGGATCGGTGAGGGCGATGGGACTTTAAGATTATTGAATGTTTAATTTTATGTATGAAAGTATATTAGACCTCTTGCAAAAATAGCTGGGACGGGCAAGATGCCCATCCCACAAGAAAAAATAACTCTTGTGGGACGGGCATCTTGCCCGTCCGAAAATTTGCTTAAAAGGATTTTTGCAAGAAGTATATTAAGTGCGCGAGTAAAGGAGAGTGTCACGATCCAAATCAACCAGCGAAAACTAATACCAATTTCAAAAAAGAATGCAACAGTATTCTTGTTCCCCCCCTTAGCAAGGGGGGGCTAGGGGGGGTCGAAGAGTGTTGCACGATTTTAGAGAAATGGTATTATTCTAAGAAAGCCGATTTGACTGAGTTTCATCCGCAAGCAATTGGGATGCTGATTCCCGTCTTGCCATCAGCCACCGTCTGCGTTTCCAATTCACCAAACCAGTGATTAATAAAACACTGGGTATTAAACCGATGAACACATAGAGAATGCGAGTATAAATCCCGCCAAAAAGACCGAAATGAAGAGTACCGATCGCAATCATAAACTTGAACATAGGCGGCGGTTCTACAACCCGATTGACCTTCAACACTTTCCCACTGTATTGGTTCAGTTCCACACTACTCAGAGCAAATCGAAGCAACTCGTGAGGAAGTTGCTTGCTAACCGTAATTTTTTCAGGTTGAGCTTCATCAAAAACTACATAAGTCGTTTTTCCATCCGGCATAGCAGCATCAGCTTTGCGTAACAATTCGCTTAAAGCTACGGGTTGTTTGGCTGGCGGTAAAACTTTCGCAACTGGCGGAGATTGATTTAGTCCAAATAGCAGGACGAAGTATGAAAGCATGGCACCTGTAACAGCCAGAATCAGTAAAAATGTACTTGATAAAATGCCTCCGACTTGATGGATGTCGTAACTTAATAACGGTAGTGGCGCCGCTGTCCGAACTGTAAAGCCGCTTTTCAATTTTCGCCAACCAGTCCACAACATTGTCCCGGTAATTACGATTAGTAGAAACAGCAAACCAGTCGCGCCGACAATCGCTGTTCCAACTTGACCGAGGGCTAATTTGTAGTGCAATTCGTAGAGAAATCCCATCAGCGATCGCTCCCATTTTCTCGATCCTAAAATCTTAGCCGTGTAAGGATTTACGAATGTATCTAGGTTTTCCCCATCTTGGGCTTTGATTGTCACCTGATAGCTGCCATTCGGCGTTTGAGGAAAGCGAATCGACTGTAAAGGGAAGTTAGGATAAGCAGCTTGAACTGGCGCGATCATTTGATCCAGGGATGCTAGCTTTCCTTGGGGAACAACTCGCATTAAAGATGGGTTAATTGCGCGATCGACTTCCTGGTGAAACACAATAGCGCTACCCGTTAAACTAATCACAGTCAGTAATAGACCGATTGCGATCCCAATCGCACCATGTATTGTTACTATTGGTTGGCGAATTTTCATTGTTTTTCACTTTTTATTTAGATAAAAACCGTATTTAGCGGTAGGTTAATGACACTAGATTTGAGATTTTAAACGGCGATAATTGGCAATCAAAACTCTACGGAAACCGTTCGCTGAACTGTAAATTGATAGGTCAAATTCCACCCCCTGGCTTTGTGGCTCGCCTGTTGCGATCGAAAACCCAAGGGGATTGCTTGGATCGCTCGTCGCTACATTCTGTTTGGTGATGTTGAAGTATAAGCTGTCGCGCATTTAAATTGTATATTCAGGGCGGGCGGGACGCCCACCCCACAAGATTTTGATTTTTTTCACATACAATTTAAATTCAGAACAGCTTACCAGAGTAGCTGATAGTCTACCTCCAAGCACTTCGGTTTTCGCGCCTACTTCCCATCCTTCCCTTTTTTCGGGTTTCAGCAGAGTACCAGTATTGCCATCTGCTGCATTGTTAGGCTTGAATGAGCGCGAGTAACTGGCGTAAAGAAAAAGCTCTGAGATGGGTTGATAGACAATGCCAAATCGAGGAGTCACGGCACTCGGATTTTGCGAAAGGTCATTCGATTTTAGATTTTAGATTTTGGATTTTGGAGGCGACCCCACGGATAAATTTGGGGGCTTGAGGATTTTAGATTTTGGATTGATTCCACGGATAAATACGGCACTCGGATTTTGCGAAAGGTCATTCGATTTTAGATTTTAGATTTTAGATTTTGGATTTTGGAGGCGACCCCACGGATAAATTTGGGGGCTTGAGGATTTTAGATTTTGGATTGATTCCACGGATCAATCACGTGGCGGGTACCATCAAGAAATTCGCTTGTCAGGGAGGTTAGAGTCGAAACCGTACTGTCTAAAGATTGCTAATTGATGGAATAGATCGTAGCGCAAACCTGCAAGTAGCTTGAGATTGTTGGTAATTGCAATTCGATCTTGAAGATAAATGCCCAGTTGATTGGTATAGTAGCTTGTGTCATTAAATCGAGTTAAATCATCGCGATTTTGTCTATACCCAGTTGTGGGGGCATTTCACAAATCATCTCAAGCTGCTCTCGTGACAGGATTTGTAGGCTGTTTTGTTTGGCTTCGATCGACAGTTCGCGGAAATCTGCCTTTGTTAAGCTAATGGTCATAGCAGGTATTGGGTTCAGTTCTGAGTTAACCATTCTAAGAGCGTTGGCGGAGGCCAAATGCGTCCGCCCTCGCGCCGTGCTTAAAATACCTTTGTGAGCGTTACTTCGCACTGCTCAGCTTTCAGGCAGTGCAAAATATTAGAGAGAAAAACCACGTCACTCACTCTCCTTTGCCGCACTTAGTTTTGCCGCCACCGCAATAAGTCCCCCACCAAGGATTGAATTTAGCCGGATCTTCTGGATCTTTGGTCATATTCACAAGCGTTGCAAAGCTAGATGGCTTACTGGCATACCGCAAGTGCATATGTATTGGTTCACCGTTTAATTCACCGTGCGGCGGGATGAAACTGAGATACTGGAATTTATTGCAGCCTGGATCTTGCTTTTCTTGTTTCACCAACTCAAATAAATCCCAAGTCATTTTATATTCGGCGTAATACTTGGCATCGCCAGTTGCACCCATATAGACATACTGGCAGTTGCGCGCGATCGGTTTTTTCCCGGCTGCATCAAGGTAGAAGCTGAATTTCTCCATTTTTTCGACATCAATGCGTTTGGGGTTGCGCGGATCTTTGACAGAGTTCTGGTGTTCTGTGTTGAGATTAAACACGCCATTAAATCCTAAGTAAGGGACTTTATGGGCATTCATCGAGATAACTTGAGTAGCTACAGGTGATGGAGGCGTAATTTTTTGGGGCGCTGCCGGAGCAGTCTTTTCAGAAGAACTTGCAATGTTTTCTGAGGCTGGTTTTGCATCAGGTTGATTGGCTTGCGGTGCATCTGATAGGGGTTGACAAGCGATCGCCATTACCCCAGTTAGAATGAGAATTGGATTAAGTTGAAATCGTTTCATGGTGGAGTCTAATGGTAGAAAAAATTAGAACGCGATTGAGTCGTTGCAAAGTCGAAAAATAACTATCACAACTGTATGGAAAATGAAGCAATTACTCTCAAAGGTTCTCCAACTTCAATTCTATATCTGCCATTTGTACCCTGAGAGTAATCAACATTGAAAAGGTTCTTAACATTGATTGCAAAGCGCCAATTGTCTCGACGGTAAAAAATAGCAGCATTCGTCAGAAAGTAACTATCCAACTGGAAAGTGTTCTCAAGATCCCCTTGTCGTTCCCCAACGTAGTTGAATCCAACTCCGATCCCTAACCCTTGCAAATCACCGCTTTGAATGGTGTAAGTTGTCCACAAACTGCCGCTGTGTTCGGGAACGTTGCTCAAGCCATTACCCACTTCAATTGCATTATCTTTGGTAACTTCAGCATCTGTGTAAGCGTAGGCGCCAATAATATTCCATCCGGGCAGAATCTCACCAGAAAGATCCAACTCAACTCCTCGACTCCGTTGTTCGCCTGTTGCTATAGAGAAAAATGAATTGTTGGGGTCGCTAGTGGCAACATTTTGCTTGGTAATGTCAAAATACGCCAAAGTAGCAGAAATTCTATTTTGGAATAATTCAGTTTTAAGACCGAATTCAAATCCCTTAGCTTTTTCCGGTTGCAAGAGACTACCATCGGCGGCAGCCGTAGTGACAGGAAGAAACGATCGCGAATAGCTGCCGTAGAGAGAAATCTCTGGAATCGGTTGATACACAATTCCCACCCGCGGCGTAAAAGCATCATTAGTTTCGGTAGTTTTCACATCACTCGGAGCGGAAAAACCCTCTATAGAACCGATTGTTTGCTCTACCGTGTCGTAGCGGATGCCAGCCAGCAGTTTCAAATTATCAAAGAGCGAAATTTGATCTTGTAAGTAGACTCCTAGCCGATCGCTTTCTACCTTTTTATTTAAAAAGATGGGAATAGTATCAAAGCCCGGTCTGGGAAAGGCTCCATAAACGGGGTCGAAGACATTGAAAGGTGTCAATGCCGCGAAATCAAGTCTCCCAATTTCTTCGTCATTCAATCGATTCAAATCAACCCCCAGTAACAGGGTATGCCGCACTGAACCTGTGGCGAAGTTCCCCACAAAGTTTGTCTGTAGGGAGTAATTTTTAAATTCAAGGTCAAACCCACCGTAAGAGCGCTGGGCAATGCCAGTTGCCTCATCAAACTCGAACGGAAACGAAGCAAATCTCTGCTGGGTATTTCTGTCTGAATATCGAAAAGCGTTACGGAATTTCCAGTTATCGCTAAACCGATGCTCAAAGTCATATCCAACAGCAAAAAGTTGGATTGTTGTGGAATCGTCTGGCTCTCCAAAGATGCGACGGCGAGGAGTATCGAGTAGCCGATCGCCCACAGCAATTCGACCAAAGTCTATAGGTTGCTGGATATCAGAATATTGCAACCGAACTGTGAGATCGGTGCGATCGCTAATTTTCCAAGCGATCGTCGGCGCAACTAGCACCCGATCGATATCTTGCTCAAAGTCGCGAAACCCTTCTGAGTGTTCGTAAACTGTATTCAATCGGTAGAGCAAACTACCATCGGAGGTTAAGGGGCCAGAAATATCAAGCCGAGGGCGACCAAACCCATAATTACCTAACTGAACTTCGCCCTCGTAAAACGGATTTGACAGCGGCTGTTTGGTCGCTACGTTAATCACACCGCCCGGTTGAACTTCACCAAATAAGATAGAGGCCGGCCCTTTGAGAACTTCGATGCGATCGATATTTGCCGTGTCTGGCAACAATTCACTCGATGCTAAACCGTATTCTCTAAAACCATCAGTCAAAACAGGAGCACCAGTAAAACCGCGAAGAACGATATCTAATCCCTGACCTTCAGCACCACCCTCAAAGGTCACACCGCTGACGTTGTTTAGCGCTTCCTCCGCTCGAATCACTTGTTGATCTTGTATCACTTCTTGGGGAATAACTTGGATCGACTGAGGAATATCTCGAGTTGGCGTGTCGGTTCTCGTCGCAGTTGAAGCATTGGGAGCTCGATAGGGAGTTTGCTGACGGGCGGTGACGGTAATTTGAATTTCTTTTGTGCTGACACTCAAAACTAAACCGCTATCGCTTTTGACTACACCTGCTGTTGGCAAATTTTCTTGCCCTGTAATGCTGATGCGGATACTATTGCCATCAACAGCAGTCACCGTGACTGAACTAATCCCCTCAAATGGATTTTCGGCATTAAATTCTCCACCCCCTGGTAGGGCTAATTGAGCATTGGCAATCTCAGCGATCAGGGTTTTTCCCTCTGCCCTAGTATTCGCTTGCAGCACTTGCCCGGAAGCTGTGTCTAAAAGGACTTCTAAACCTTCAGGAGTTGAGTTCAATCGCACGCCGGTTACTTGTACGACTGATTGAGAGATTTGCACTCCTGAAGAGAAGCTAAAACTTGGTTGCCGCGGCAATAATCCCTCTGCACTGGTGCTGGGTTGCTGGATTTCGTTGACTTTATGAATAGATGTCGCCGGTATTGATAGCGCAGCAGCGAATGGTGGAGGATTGGCGATAGAGGTAGAGCGATCGTCATTGTTAGAAATATTTTGCGTCAACTGGGGATTGGGTTGGCGAAATTCGTCCTCCTCTGTTTGCTTTGTTTCAAGCTTCTGACTTTTAATCAACGACTTCACCTGAATGGGAAGTTCTGGCTGTAACCCAGTGGCGATCGCGGACTCTTGTTGAGGCAATTCCTCTGATTCACGATGAATCTCGATCGGCGCAGGTGCGATCGATCGCGATCGATCGGATTCTGTTAAGTCCTCTTTAGCAGCCTCAGCCGCCAATGAAGGCGCGATACCAACACTCAGCAGTGCAACGCACGCCAATGATAAATACAGTTTCATCTTCACACCACACACCGGTAATATTTTTGGGGCTGCTACGCAATTCGTCAGGGTGGCGGTCAACAACCAGCACTTTATCACTAATTATTTGCAGTAACTCGCTCAAAATATAATAACTACGGTGTCAATGTCAAGCAAAATTTTCACCTATCTATTAATATAGATTATCATTAATTAGTAAAATGCGCCGGAGGGCTGATGGTCGATTCGGGGGTCTGCCGTTGACGCCAACAAACACGTTGAACCTCCAGTCCGGCCCTCGGGGCCTGTGAGGACTTGAGCTATAAGCTTGGGACTTAAGTGTAAGAGCGGACTGGAGACCTAAGTTGAGATTTAGGCTCGACCTAATCAAGAACTAATCTTAATAAGCTCTGACAACAGTCTGAGAAGAACTTATTGAGAAGGAAGATCGGGCGATCGCGCGACGCGCGATCGCTCGGCCTGGACTGAACCGAGAAACCAGATCCACAAGTGCGGCAAGTCGTTTTAAGGGCGATCGAACTCAGCAGCAGCCACCGAAGTTAAGGTAACAGTCGATCGCCCCCCGTGGCTTAAAACTTAAAATAGTGTGCAGAATGACGGACTTGTACCCAAAGACAAAGGAAAATATCGCTACTCCAACATAAAGGCTTTGTCTATGCAGCCAATTCGCACATTTAACGTTTCCCCCTCGCTACCGACAATTCTCGAACCCCTGCGCAAGCTTGCCTACAACTTGCACTGGGACTGGAACGTCGATACCAAAGACCTCTTCCGCCGCCTCGATCGAGACCTCTGGGACTCCAGCAACCAAAACCCGGTGCTGATGCTCGGAACCATATCTCAAGAGCGACTGCAAGAAATGGCAGAAGACGAAGGCTTCATTGCCCAAATGAACCGAGCAGCGCAACAATTAGACGATTATCTCCAAAATCGCCCCTGGTACCGCAAACAGCGCGGTACAGAGCAGAAAGAATGCTACGCTTACTTTTCGATGGAATTCGGCTTAGTCAAAGCCCTACCCATCTATTCCGGCGGTTTGGGCGTACTCGCGGGCGACCACCTCAAATCAGCTAGCGATTTGGGCTTGCCCCTAGTCGGTGTCGGCCTGCTCTACCAAGAAGGCTATTTTTCGCAGTATCTCAACGCCGACGGCTGGCAGCAAGAACGCTATCCGCTCAACGATTTCTACAATATGCCGCTGCACCTAGAACGCAATCCCGACGGTTCGGAATTGCGGATCGAGGTGGACTATCCGGGGCGCAAGGTTTACGCGCGGATTTGGCGGGTGCAGGTGGGTGTTGTGCCCCTGTACTTGATGGATACAAATATTGAACCGAACAGCCGCTACGACCAAGATATTAGCGACCAACTGTACGGCGGTGACAAAACCCTGCGGATGCACCAAGAAATCATGCTGGGCATCGGCGGCGTGAAAATGCTCAAGGCCCTGGGCTTGACAGTCACGGCTTATCACATGAATGAAGGCCACGCGGCTTTCATGGCTTTGGAACGCATTCGGATGCTGATGGAGGAATATCACCTGAGTTTCGTGGAAGCGGAACAGGTGGTGGTGTCGAGCAGTATGTTTACGACTCACACGCCGGTGCCTGCTGGGTTTGACTTGTTTGAGCCGGATATGGTGATGCACTATCTCGATCAGTATCCCAAAATATTTGGCTTGTCGCAAGATGAGTTTTTGGGATTGGGCCGGGAGAATACTGGCGATTTGTCCGCACCTCTGAATATGGCAATTTTGGCAATTAAAATGTCGAGTTTTGTCAACGGGGTGGCGGCTTTGCACGGTGTGGTGTCGCGCCCGATGTTTCAGGGTTTGTGGCCGGGTTTGCCGGTGGATGAGGTGCCGATTACTTCGATTACCAACGGGGTTCACGCTCGCAGTTGTGTGGCGAAGTCTACTCAGGAGTTGTACGATCGATACCTCGGCCCGGAGTGGGAAATGACCGGCAAGGACGATCGGCTGTGGGATCGGATGTCGTCGATTCCTGATGAGGAACTGTGGCGCAATCACGAACGCTGTCGATCGGAGTTGGTGGTGTTCGCGCGGGAGTGGCTGCAAAAGACTTTGCGCGAGCGCGGTGCGGCCCAAACGGAAATCGAAAACGCGCGGGAAGCTCTCAATCCCAAGGTGCTGACGATCGGGTTTGCACGCCGCTTTGCTACTTACAAGCGGGCGACGCTGTTTTTGCGCGATGTCGATCGAATTATGCGGATCATGCGGGACAGCAACCGCCCGGTGCAGTTTGTGATTGCTGGGAAGGCTCACCCGATGGATATTCCGGGTAAGGAATTGATTCGGGATATCGTTCACTTCATCCGCGAACACGACACGATGAGCTCGATGGTGTTTTTGCCGAACTACGATATTAACGTCGCTCGGATGATGGTGTCTGGCTGCGATGTGTGGCTGAATACGCCGCGCCGCCCGCGTGAGGCTTCGGGTACTTCCGGGATGAAAGCTTCGATGAACGGTTTGCCGAATCTGAGCATTCTTGACGGATGGTGGGATGAGGCTGATTATGTTCGCACGGGTTGGCCGATCGGACATGGCGAGTTTTACGAAGATACTAAGTATCAAGATGAGGTCGAGGCGAATGCTTTGTACGACTTGATGGAAAAGGAAGTTGTACCCCTATTTTACAACCGGGATGCTGATGGCATTCCCCGCGGTTGGACGGCGAAAATGAAGGATTCTATTCGCTTGAATTGTCCTTTGTTCAATACTGCTCGGATGGTGAAGGATTACGCGCGGCGGGCATATTTCCCGGTGAGCGATCGATTCCACACCATGACTTCGGATAATTGCGCTCCGGCGAAGGAGTTGTCTCACTGGAAGAAGCACGTTCTCGCGAAGTGGAACGACATTAAAATTGAGGCTGTTGATATTTCCCAGGATAAGGAAGTTAAGGTCAATCAGTCGATCGCAGTTAAATCTCGGATTAATCTGATGGGATTGACACCGGCTGACGTGCAAGTCGAACTTTATCAAGGTTCGGTTGATGCTAACGGAGAAATTGTCGGTGGCGTGCCGGTGGTAATGGAGTATTTGGGTGAAGATGCTCACAATGCCAGTCTTTATACGGCTGACATAACTTATACTTCTAGCGGTTTGCAAGGTTTGTCGCTCCGGGTTTTGCCGAAGCACGACAATCTCAGCAGTCCTTATGAAGCTGGCGTGATTCTCTGGGCGCATTAAGAAGGAAGAAGGAAGAAGGAAGAAGGAAGAAGGAAGAAGGAAGAAGGAAGAAGGAAGAAGGAAGAAGGAAGAAGGAAGAGAAAAGAAGTAAAAATTCTCCCTCTCTCCCTCTCTCCCATTCTCCCCCTCTCCCCCTCTCCCCCTCTCCCACTCTCCTTATTTCCCTTGGGGAATGACGATGTAGCCGTTTGTGCGATCGCCCAATACGAGATTCCGCTCGATTCCCCAGTACCACCAGTGCGCGCCGATATAAGCGCACAGCAAGGCATCTAGCTGGTCTTCTAAGGCTTTGATGGTGGCAACACTGGTGGGGATTTCGGGGAGTTTTGAACCGCTGATGAACGCTGATGAACGCGGATTTTTGTTCTCGACATTGGCGAGATTTAAAGATGGTTTGAGAGTCGGTAAAATATCTAAAATATACTGGTAGAGTTTCATCAATTCTAGTTGACGTTCTGCCAGTTTTCCTTTTTTATATTTGATTATTCGTTCTAATTGAAATAGATTGATTGTGGCTGGATGGGGATAAACTTCTATTTGATATCGCCCTAATTTTTTAGCTTCAATAGTTGGGGCGTGGACAAATCCTCTGGCTTCTAAACTGAGGCCGAAGTCTACGGTTTTTTGGGCGAAGGGGCGGGAAAGGTTGGCGGGATAGCAGCCTGCGTGGTAGCGCCCGAAGTGTTTGTGGGTGAGTTTGTCGGCGAGGCGCATTCCAGATGGATTGCTGATGATTGTGGGGGCATCTACGGCGATGATGGCTGGTTCGGTTGGGGAGATTTGGCGATCGATCCAGGTGAGGATGTCGTTGGTTGCTAAAAGGCGATCGCACTCTATTAATTCTAATTGGTTATTTTGCCAATTCAAACAGCACAAACCGCTTGCTCCCGAACTCCAGCCTAAATCTATGCCGATAAATTTCATATATAGTCTTTCGATCTCTCATATGAGGTACCCGGCGGGCATAGGGCATAGGGCATAGGGCATAGGGCATAGGACATTCTGGACGCACGGGTGGTCAGAAACCGGGTTTTTTTGCCAAATACTTCGTCACAACCGGCAAAAACTGCAAAAAACCCGGTTTCTTTGGCTTTGATGCGTCCACTCAACTTTTCTCCTGCTTTTCATCCGATGGCGGGGGCTGTTTTTGCATTTCCTTTTGATGTTCTCTGGCTGCTTGCTCCAAAAGGAATGCTGATAAGCTGCTGATTGAACGGCGTTCCCGATCTGCCCACTCTTCGAGGATGTCATAGATTCCATCAGCCAAATAAGTGGTTAAGCGTTTGGTCATCCGAGGCTCAGTATTTTTTTGTTTAGGGCGATCGTCATTGTGCTGTATCTGGACTGTCTTGTCGAGTATACGTTATTTACGTTACACATATGTGGCGTTTAAGTGATATACTGTGAACAAGTCAAAAGCCAGCGTCATCCCTAGGAAAGTTCGTCGCTGGCTTCTGGCCCCTAAATAAGCAAGGAGACAATTTCTATGGTACAGCCTGGAAGCGACGGCAGCGAATATACTCGCGGCTATCAACAAGCTTTAGATGACTTTGGCGTGACGCAACTGCTGTCGGGTATCCGCAGCTATTCTGATGAGGATTTTGAGGCCGATCGCGCGCGAATGACTGGGCCTGAGCTCGAAAGCTTTGCGGTGTTTCTGATTTTGCGCGTCGGGGCGAATCTCAAAGGAAGTACGATCGCCCGCTACCTCAAAACTCTCAGAAAAGCAAATTCTCCGACGATCGCCGATCGCCCCGCGATCGAACTCAACCCAAATTCGCGATCGAAAACACCTGAAAAGTCAAAGGAGGGCGATCGCACTTCTTGGGCGATCGTCCGCATTTTACCGAATGCTCAGCATTACACAATTGCTCGTTTTTTTAACCGCCAAGATGCGGACGATCATTTGAGGGCTTTGTGTCGGTTTATTCCTGATGGAGTGTTTGAGGTTGTGTGGGTGTCGGCTGTTTAAAGAACCAGGATAGTCCTAGACGCGCCGACAGTCAGAAACCGGGTTTTTTACTAAAATCTGTGGTTGTAGCCGACAGATGAGATAAAAACCCGGTTTCTTGGGTATTATGGGCGATCGACCCGCGCCGACTTTATTTCGATTCGCGTCCGCAATAAACGACCATCTCGATCGAGACGCAAACCCGATCTACTGTTATTTGCCTAACTCATCTGCTTTCTCAATTCTCTCAGCATTTTACTGCTACCTTCCGTGAATGCTCGATCGACCAACTGAGGAATTAACTCCAGAATCGGTAAGTTGGGAAAAGTAGGACTACTAGAAGATTCAACATACTTCCCGTCAATAAGAACGTTAATGGTAAATTTTTTTTCAGTATAGATCCACACTTCTGGAACCTCTAATGCTTCATAGATATCGAGAGCAGTCAGGGATGTTACATCTGCTTCAATTGCCAAGTCAGGAGGCGGATCTACAGTCAGATCTATTCTTTGGCGATCGCGCACTTCCTCAGCATTTTGGATGTAAAAACAGGTATCTGGTTCGAGTCCTGCTTGTTTGGCTTTCTTTCTAAAGGTTGTCGAACCAAAGTCTTCCCAATCTCGCTCTTGGATATCGAGTAGGGTGGTAACTATATGACCAATAATTCGGTGCGGTCTTTCGTGGATTGGAAGGGGCGACATAATTTCTAGTGTTCCTTTAATATAAGCGATTCTCGTCCTGATTCCTGCTGCTTCTCTTTCTTCTAGAATCGCTTCAAATTGATCCCATGTGACATCGCGGATAGTCATTAAACTACCTGGGTCAAGCTGAATATTTTTAATGGGGATTGTGACGGATATGGTAGCAGTCATAGGTTTTAATTTCTGGAGATGGTGTTGGATTTGCGATGGAATGCTTTGTGATCTCCTCCGAAGGAATCCATATTTTTCTTACCTCTTCCTAAATTATAGCATGACTCTCAAACCGAATATTGAAGCAACTGACGAGTAGCCGATCGGATTTCATTAACCTGATGTTTGGAAATAGGGCGATCGCCTTTTCCTAAAAACAAATAAAAAACCGGGTTTCTAGGGTATTGGCGATCGCCCCACAGCGATTTTATTTGGGCGGTTGAGAAGGTGCGGGACTGAGTATCAGCAATTGATCGCCTGATTGACTTTGTTGAATGGCAATCACTGGCGGTCGAACTTTCGGGTCTTTTTGCTGTTCTTTTGTTAAAGCTGGAAACAGATAAATCCAGTTTCCTCTCTCCAAAAGCAACCGCCAAACTCTAGGTTCTTTGGGATTATTAATATCAGTATAATCTCTTTTGCTCAAATCTGCAAATAGACCTGCATCGCCGATCGCCTTAAATCCTTTGGGGTCTAGTCGGAGTGTTGGATCGTCGAGTTTTCTTCCTAAAGCAATGTTGTCTTGTTTGGCGATTAAGGCAACTGCGGGTAAAGACGAATTTTCCCCGGCATCGCGTCGGGCATCGGCAATACCTTGGTGGTATGCTGACCAGAATAAAACTAGCAATACCCAACCGACGATGATAATTTCGTCAACGAGCGATCGCAATAATTTGATTGAGTTATATCTATTGACATTAAATTGTTGCCAAGAGTTCAGGATGCGGTAAAGCCACGGGAATCTTCTGGCGTAAGTAGAGGAAAGCCACCGTGTAATTGTGCCATTAATTTTAGCAGCAACTGTCTTGTTTATACTATTAACCAGCCACAAACTGAGGTAAATCGCCAGGGCTGTCAGCAGAAGGGCGATCGCACTCCTGAGTATTGTCGGGCCATCGCCTAAAAATACCTGAAGCGGTACTAGGAAAAACGATTCTACTGGTAAATCGAGGGTAATTACATTTAGCTGAAAGCAGTAAAAATAAGACCAGCGATAAATCCAGCCGGTGAAAAACAAACCGGCACCAAGCAAGCCAACAACACTGGCAAAGTTGCCTAAAATATTCGATTCTGGAGTAGGTTGGGGAGAAGCGGTCACGGAATCACCTTCAAGGGATGTGGAGTACAATTTTAGGACAGTAGCACGGGTAACGCTTATCCTTGAAGGGGGTCTAGGGGACGATGAAACGCAGAACACTTTCTTTTCTAGTTGTAGCACTTTTTACAGTAACAGCGGGTATGGCAGCACAAGTTAATGCGGCCAGTCAGGAAGTCCAGAAACAGAATTTGCCATCCGTACAAGCACAGGCTAACGCTAGCCAGCCCATACCCGTAGCGTTGCCGACGCAAGCGGAAATTGTGATGAAAGGGGGCGGAAAAAGAGACGGTCGAGTTGTGCAGATTGACGAGAAAGTGCAACAATTATGGATACAGCTAGGACAGGAAAAGCGATCGATCCCGTTGGGTCAAATTGATAAAATCGTGTTTTCCAAAAGTGCGGTAGTTTATCGCAGTAATGGGGTGCAACTTATTCGGGGCGAGCTCCCGCCAGCTACTAGCACTCAAGCCAAATGGAATGGCATTCCCATGAGTGCTTTTGAGCTGAAAGATGCTGTTAAAGGTCAAGCTGTGGTGAATTTGGGGCCGCCTGTCGTGAGTCGAGGGCAGTTGCGGGGGATTTTGGGAGTATCGAAAGACCGGCAATTTTTCGTGGATGAAATGCAATTTGATGTTCAGAAAAAGACGATGACAATTGCAGCGACTCCGTATTGAGTCCGTCGGGAGGTCAGAAACCGGGTTTTTTTACGAAAATATTTCGTGCAGCCCGCAGATTCGGTAAAAAACCCGGTTTCTTTGGTCGGAGTGTGTAAGTTCTGTCCGCAGTTGTTTGGCTGCGATCGCGATTTAATTTCAATATCTGACGGTTTTGACGAGCCATTAGAAGATTTCAAGGATTAAAAAATTCTGCGTTTGATGCCTATCCTATTAATCGAATTGGGTGAATTATAAAAATGATGAAACGATTTATCAGCAGTGTTTTGGTCTTGGGTGTGTGTCTGACTCCTCTGACTGTGCCGGTGATGGTTCAACCTAGTTGGGGGCAAAGTCAAAATTCACTGGTTCAAGAAGTAGAGAGACTTATAAAGCAAGCACTACAACAGACACAACAAGGACAAGCCCGACAAGCGATTGAAACATTGCAGCAAGTTCTAGGAATTGCACGACAATTTAAATATAGACAAGTTGAAGCTTTAGCACTCACTGGGATTGGTTTTAACTATAACAGAATCTTCCAACCGCAAGAAGCATTGAAATACTACAACCAAGCTTTACCAATTAAGCAGGAAATCGGCGATCGTGCAGGCGTTGCTACTACTTTAAATAGTATTGGTTTTAACTACGATCGCCTCTCCCAACCGCAAGAAGCTTTGAAATACTATAACCAAGCTTTACCAATTCTGCAAGAAGTCGGAGATCGAAAGGGGGAAGCTGCTACTTTGAATAATATCGGTTTAGTCTACAACAGTATTGGGCAACCGCAAGAAGCTTTGAAATACTATAACCAAGCTTTACCAATTATCCGGTCAGTGGGAGATCGCTCTGTAGAAGCTACTACTTTGAATAATATTGGTGCAGTCTACGGCAGCATTGGACAACCGCAAGAAGCATTGAAATACTATAACCAAGCTTTACCAATTAGGCGGTCAGTGGGCGACCAGCATGGGGAAGCTGGTACTTTGAATAATATTGGTGAAGCCTACAAAAAAACTTCGCAACCCCAAGAAGCATTGAAATACTATAACCAGGCTTTACCAATTATGCAAGAAGTAGGCGATCGCGCCAGCGTTGCTGCTATTTTCAGTAATATCGGTGAAGTCTACAACAGTATTGGACAACCGCAAGAAGCATTGAAATACTATAACCAAGCTTTACCAATTAGGCGGTCAGTGGGCGATCGCTCTGGAGAAGCTGCTACTTTGAATGGTATTGGTTTAGTCTACAACAGTATTGGGCAACCGCAAGAAGCATTGAAATACTATAACCAAGCTTTACCAATTATCCGGGAAGTGGGCGATCGCTCTGGGGAAGCTGGTACTTTGAATAATATTGGTGCAGTCTACGGCAGCATTGGACAACCGCAAGAGGCATTGAAATACTATAACCAAGCTTTACCAATTATGCAAGAAGTAGGCGATCGCTTTGGGGAAGCTGCTACTTTGAATAATATTGGTGCAGTGTACAACAGCATCTCCCAGTCAAAAGAAGCCTTGAAATACTACGATCGAGCTTTACCAATTATCCGGTCAGTGGGCTATCGTGCGGGAGAAGCTACTACTTTGAATAATATTGGTTTAGTCTACAACAGAATTTCTCAACCGCAAGAAGCTTTGAAATATTACAAACAAGCTTTACCAATTATGCACTCAGTGGGTGATCGTGCGGGGGAAGCTGCTACTTTGAATAATATCGGTTCCGTATACGACAACATAGGACAACCACAAAAAGCATTGAAATACTATAACCAAGCTTTACCGATTATGCAAGAAGCGGGCAATCGCAGGGGAAAAGCTGTTACTTTGAATAATATCGGTTCCGTATACGACAACATAGGACAACCACAAAAAGCATTGAAATACTATAACCAAGCTTTACCAATTACGCGCTCGGTTGGCGATCGCGCACAGGAATCAGTTACTTTGGGTAATATTGGTTCAGTATACGATAGCATTTCCCAACCGCAAGAAGCATTAAAATACTATAACCAAGCTTTACCAATTAAGCGCTCGGTGGGCGATCGCTCTGGGGAAGCTACTACCTTGAATAATATTGGTCAAGTCTACAACAGCATTTCCCAACCGCAAGAAGCTTTGAAATACTATAACCAAGCTTTACCGATTCGGCGCGAAGTGGGCGATCGCTCTGGGGAAGCTGGTACTTTGAATAATATTGGTTTATCGTACCGAGATATGAAGCAACCGACTCAAGCGATCGACAATTGGGAGAAATCTGTCCAAATTACCCTAAAAATACGAAGTAGTTTACAGCGAGAAAATCGCCAAAAGTTTCTAGAAGCTAAAAGCGGAACTCCGATGGCCCTCACCTCCCTCCTCATCGACCAAAACCAAGCCGATCGCGCTTTCCAATGGGTCAACATCACCACCACAGCAGACCTCGCCGACTACACCCGCTTAATTGACGCCAAAGTCGCAAACCCCGAAGCACAAAAAGCAATAGACGAATGGAATCAAAAAAATCAACAACTCCAGTCACTCCGCCGCCAACTCGAAGACAAATTCTCAGAAAATCTCTCCCGACAAATCCGGGACTTAGAAGCAGAAGTCAACCGTCAAGCTGAAGCAATCTCCCGCCAATTCCCAGAAGTCGCTGAACTCTTTGAAACCACACCCAAAGATATCGCCCAACTGAAAGCAAGTATCGCACCAGATACCGCTGTCATTCAACCCGTCTTGCTGACAAATGTCAAAAATGTTCCCAATACGATCGCCATATTTGTCTTGACAAAAGACAGTTTAAGTGTTAAGAAAATACCCATAAAACCCGCAGAATTCGACAAACTCCTCACTCAATACCGCGAACAACTGCAAAATACTGGCGACACTAACGTCACCGTAACTGGCGGCAAACTCTACGACATCTTCATCCGGCCAGTAGAAGACCAAATCAAGGCATTCTCCCCCAAACAATTGAGCATCATCGCCACGGGAAAACTGCGCTACATCCCCTTTGAAACCCTGTCTGACGAACAAACCGATCAATTCCTCATCGAGAAATATCCCGTCAACTATCTCACCCGCATTTCAACCAGGTCAATTCCCGATTCCACATTACAAGGCGGCATCTTAGCATTAGGAAATCCCGTCCCCCGCAATCCGCAAAATCTACCCGGTTCCGAAGCAGAAGTTAGAAATATCGCTCAATTATTCCCCGGCAGTTCTGCCTATATCGGCAATGCCGCCACCCTCGACCAATTCAAAACCCAAGCACCCCGCTTTCCATTTTTGCACCTAGCAACTCACGGCTGTTTCCAACCCGAAGGCTGTCAAAAATTGGATATGAAAGCAAATACACTGCTATTTGCTGACACTCAATTCAATATTGCCGATGCCGCGTTATTAGGATTGCAAAACACCAGACTCCTCACCTTAAGCGCGTGTCAAACAGCTTTGCAAGCGAATTCCAACGGCGAAGAAATATCGGGAGTTGCCTATGTTTTTGAGCGTGCGGGTGCAAAAGCTGTGATGGCGAGTCTCTGGAGTGTTGATGATACTGCTACTCAAGAATTGATGGTTCAATTTTATCAAAATATCAATAAAGGGATGAGCAAAGGGGAAGCTTTGCGGCAAGCTAAATTGAGTCAAATCACTCGCCATCCTTTTTATTGGTCGCCGTTTATTTTAATTGGCGATGCGCGGTAGTTAATGCAAAATTGGGGTTCCTTATAGGAAACCCGGCGGTTGAAACCGCGTCTTGTCAAACCAAGTCCGCCTTCGCGGACTGAAGAATAAACCAGGGATTTAACGTAATTTAGTCGATCGCAGGCTGCGTTAATTTTTTAGTCTCGCGTTGGGCGGACTTCGTTTATGTAGTTTATACTAAAATACCATTTCTCTAAAATCGTGCAACACTCTTCGACCCCCCCTAGCCCCCCCTTGCTAAGGGGGGGAACAAGAATACTGTTGCATTTTTTTTTAAAATTGGTAGAATTAAAATACAAACTCTCTTTAATAAAACCGATGGAAACCATTAATCTTAAAGAAGAAGTCCGCAGCTTAGTCGATCGACTGCCTGAAAACTTTACCTCGTCTGACCCAATATCTGCAATTTTTCTCCGACAAGCCATGAAATCCGAACCTATCCAAGTTAAAGGCATAAAACAAGGTAAAAGCATCCAAATGTTTATTAGCAGTGTTTTGGGTTTGGGTGTGTGTCTGACTCCTCTGACTGTGCCGCTGATGGTTCAACCGAGTTGGGCGCAAAGTCAAAATTCACAGCTTGAAAAATTAGAGCAACTCATACAGCAAGCAATACAACAGGGACAGCAAGGACAAGAAGCGCGACAGGCAATAGAAACATGGCAGCAAATTCTAGTCATGGCGCGACAATTTCAAGACAAAAAAAGTGAAGCTCTAGCACTCAATTATATTGGTCTTAACTACGACAGCATTTCCCAACCGCAAGAAGCATTGAAATACTTTAACCAAGCTTTACCAATTATGCGGTCAGCGGGCGATCGCAGGGGGGAAGCTGCTACTTTGAATAATATTGGTGCAGCGTACAACAGCATCTCTCAACCGCAAGAAGCATTGAAATACTACAACCAAGCTTTACCAATTACGCAGTCAGCGGGCGATCGCAGGGGGGAAGCTGCTACTTTGAGTAATATTGGTGCAGCGTACAACAACATTTCCCAACCGCAAGAAGCATTGAAATACTATAACCAAGCTTTACCAATTCTGCGGCAAGTGGGCGATCGCAGGGCGGAAGCTGTTACTTTGAATAATATTGGTTTTAACTACAACAGCATTTCCCAACCGCAAGAAGCATTGAAATACTTTAACCAAGCTTTACCGATTATGCGGTCAGTGGGCGATCGCACGGGGGAAGCTGCTACTTTGACTAATATTGGTTTAGCGTACGACAGAATTTCCCAACCGCAGGAAGCATTGAAATACTTTAACCAAGCTTTACCAATTATGCGGTCAGTGGGCGATCGCACGGGGGAAGCTGCTACTTTGACTAATATTGGTTTAGCGTACAACAACATTTCTCAACCGCAAGAAGCATTGAAATACTTTAACCAAGCTTTACCAATTTTGCAGCAAGTGGGCGATCGCAGGGTGGAAGCTGCTACTTTGAATAATATTGGTGGAGTGTACAAAAGCATCTCCCAACCGCAAGAAGCATTGAAATACTTTAACCAAGCTTTACCAATTTTGCAGCAAGTGGGAGATCGCAGTGGGGAAGCTGCTACTTTGAATAATATTGGTGCAGCGTACAACAGCATCTCCCAACCGCAAGAAGCATTGAAATACTTTAACCAAGCTTTACCAATTCTGCGGTCAGTGGGCGATCGCAGGAGGGAAGCTACTACTTTGAATAATATTGGTAGAGTGTACAACAACATTTCCCAACCGCAAGAAGCATTGAAATACTACAACCAAGCTTTACCAATTCTGCGACAAGTGGGCGATCGCAGGGGAGAAGCTGTTACTTTGAATAATATTGGTGCAGCGTACAACAGCATTTCCCAACCGCAAGAAGCATTGAAATACTTTAACCAAGCTTTACCAATTCTGCGGTCAGTGGGCGATCGCGCGGGGGAAGCTGCTACTTTGAGTAATATTGAGGCAGTAAACAACAGAAGTCAACCGCCAAGCGGAACAAATATCCCGCCAGTTCCCAAATGAACAAGGTTATTTCCCTGCTGTCTTGCAGGCAATTAATACCAATTTTAAAAAAGAATGCAACAGTATTCTTGTTCCCCCCCTTAGCAAGGGGGGGCTAGGGGGGGTCGAAGAGTGTTGCACGATTTTAGAGAAATGGTATAAGAACCGCTAAACTCTCCCCCACAAAGCCAAGCCGCCGCCCCTTCCCCTAGCCGCAATTATCCCATTTTCCACCATAAAATATGCAAAAAATGCCTGCTTCCCCACACTCAAACTAAAAAATTCCGTCTCCCGCGCTTCTCCACCGCGAATAAATCCTTGATATACAGTTTTTCCCAACAATTTAACCGCAATTCTGGTAAAATCAAAAGCTAAAATATTGTTGGGCAAAAACTTAGTCGGCCCGGAAAGAGTCAGTTCGATCGTACCAACTTTTACAGAATTTTCAACCTTACCAATTTCGCTATTCTCTTCTCCTTCAGCGACAGGTTCTGCGGAATAAGCAATTTGAATCTTGGCAATCCACTGAGGGATGTAACGCCCCGCACCCAACACAATCCCCGCTTTTTTTCGAGTCTTTTTCGTGCCGGTGATAAAGCACAGTTGCCAGTGGCCGATTAGCTGGTTAAAATCATAGCGGACTTTGGTTTTTTTAGCGGTTTTCTCGGCTGCTAAGAGGGCGGCGACTACGGCGTCGGGAGATGGTTGAGAATTCGATTTGGCGGCTTGTTCTAGAATAGATATGTTTTCCATTTAACAAACAATATGAATTTTCAACGCAAATTATATTTTCGCCGCTGGATCGGACTTTTGTTGATAAGTGCGATCGCCCTCATCCTATTTTATCCGAAAGCTCAACCGAGCGATCGACCTTCCAACTATTCCCTCAGCAGTCAATCAAATTTCAACCAACCCAGTTACTATCCCTTAAACCAAAATATCCCATCCAATCTTTATTTACCAACCGGCAACTGGACGGGACGACTAATTTTGCCAACTTTCGCACAAATGCAGGAATTTCCTGCTGAAGATTTGGTCTGGCTTGAAGTATACCATGCTCCGGCGACTGCTGAAAACTTAATCGGAAAACAGGTGCGCTTGGCGTGGAATCAAAAAACAACTTTAACCGCAGACATCCAGTTTACAGATAGCACAAACAAGAGCAAAAGTCAAGGCAACGTTCATCCCGATCGGCTAAACAACCGTTCTCAAGTCGGCCCGCTGCAATCTCTCGCCGGCGCCAGACCTAACGATGATGTTACTGTTAGTTTAGAGTCAGTTTCAGTTGAATCCGAAAGCGACAAATTCCCCGTTATCCGCACAAACAGCGAACCAGTGCAAATTACGGGAAGATTTTACGGTTTGGTAGCTTTCCTCGGCCCGGAAACTGACAAAAATCAAGCCTTACCAAAAGTTTGTCCGGGAACACTTCCCTGCGAAAGCGAATACCTGCGAGTTCGCCATTACAATCCGGTTTCCAAACAGTTTGACGGAGTGGAAGAAACTGTGAGATTTCCCCAACAGCCGCCGAAAGGCAGCGGCGTTTTTCCCTCGACTCCCCGACAGTTGGAAAAGTCGCCAGTTGGGAAAGCCGGCTGGTACATTTACGGCGCTAAAGATGCGGCGGGAATTTTTAGCGTTCAAGCAATTAAACCCCGATCGCTCTTTCAACTTCAGCCGCAACAAGTTATAATTGGCAATAATAAAGGACTCAGTTATATCAAAGTAGAAAACTGGCAAAATACTGAAAGTCGCAAAGGTACAGCCCAAACCGTACTTGTTGGCGGGAAAGACGATCGATCGCCCGATTTAGTGTCAGAATGGAAAGAGGGCGATCGAGCCTTATTAATTCACATATTCGGCGGTATCGGCGGCAAACAAGGCGAATCTGTCATCCTCGGTACTGTCACCGGACATTTCGCCTACGGAATCGCTACAATTGTCCGCGATCCTGTTACCAAAGAATTGCTGTTTGACATCGAATACAACCAAGTTTACGCCCACAATCCCGAAGCCATTGTTGCTGGAAAAACAACCTGGGCCAACTATATGGGAAACTTGCAGAGAGGTTGGCTTGGTACTCGCCCAGTCTCGGATGTTATTGTCAAGTTAGATGCAATTTCTCGCGATTACAAGTTTGGCAAAATTGTGCTTTCTCCCCTCGACGAATTTCAGCGGGAATTGCAAATAATGGCAGCCCGCTACCGCACGGGCGACGGCACGGGAAGTGCGGCAGTTACTCCCGCTACTTCTTGCGTGCAAGATTCCAGTCAAGCACTTTATTTAACTATAGAATCAATTACCAAAAAAGTCAATTCAAATCCCGAAATTCAAGACTGGATCGCAGCCCATCCCTCGGATGCAGAAACTTTGCGGTTTCAGCAGCTTGTAGCTTTGGGAGATGCACTGAAACAGCAATTAATTCCCTTGGGAATTGTGCGATCGGACTGGCAGCAAAATGCTAAACTTTTATCGGGAACTGGCGCGTCACCGGAATTTGCGATCGGCAATAGTGTATTTGCAGCTTTGATGAGTTGGCGAACCATGCTACCGCGCGGCGCCCACGATGAATTGAGCCGAATTTTCCTGAAAGCCGGCGCTCAACTTTGGTTTATTCGTACCGATCAAGTCGGAGGATTCAACCCGGATATTGTACCAGTCGCGCCTACTGTTTTGTTCGGGCAATTTCCGATTTTAGCTAGTTTAATATTTCGCTCTTTTGCCGGGTTTACGACTTTCCCGAATGCGGGGCAATGGTCGATCGTACTTGGGGTTTTGTTGCTTTACGGGGCGATCGCAATTCCGTTAGGCGTGTCCAAAGGTTTTTTGCAGGTAAGCGCACCTACCGGCAATGTTTGGAGTCTGCTTTTGGTGGCAGTCAAAGCGCTAATTATTCCCGTATTCGTCGAGGAATGGCTGTTTCGAGTTGTGCTGCTTCCCCATCCCACAGAAGGAGTGACTTTAATTGCTTGGGTGTTGTGGATTGGATTGAGTTTGTTCCTGTACGTGATTTACCATTTTTTGATGGCAAACACTTTATTCCCACAGGGATACCAGACATTTGTTAAACCAATTTTTTTGATTTTAACCGGATTTTTGGGTGTGGCTTGTACTGTTGTTTATGCCTTGACTGGTTCTGCTTGGGCGGCGATTTTTATTCATTGGGTGGCGGCGGCAATTTGGCTGTTTGGACTCGGCGGAAAAGACCAGCTTTACGATAAAATACTGTAGTTTAGACTAACTAAAGATGAGAACGGTGGCAAAAGAAGAACTAGAGCCACCGCGCCGGGAGAGAATGAGGG
>NZ_JAUBWA010000039.1:0-52307 GCF_036702825.1 Microcoleus sp. A003_D6
AAAGACGTTAAAACCTACCCCCGGACTGGAGGAAAGTCACGACCGAGGAGCTAGTTGTAAGACGCTTGATAGCAGACAGCCATTTTTGGCAAAAGGATTGCGCCCGGAAACCCTATTAATAGGGATATTAAGACCGAAATGTCTTAAGAATCCCCGTCGCGATCGCGCGGGGAGTGTCAAAGATATAGATGGCAGAGAATTCGACTATATCTAGAAGTCAATACGGTTAAGTTAAGGAAAATTGTAGCGAAAATGTTGGGCGGCGTGAAACGGAGGGTTTGTTCACTCGGGCTCCACATACGCACGATCGGTTTTTTTAGCGCTAACTGAACCGTATTGATCTAGAAGTATTTACTTACTGTTAGCAATACAGCACCCGCAAACCTGGTTTCCTTCGGAAACCGGGTTTTTTATTCCCACAGTCAAAGATACTAAACTATCGATCGCCTTAATGCGTTAGTTTTTAAGAACAGGAATTTCGCTTGATCTCGATCGCACACCATCCCAGCCGTTTAAACTACTATCAATATAAAAGCAGTACCTGCAACGTCGGTCAGTCCTAAACAATTGAAGGAGGAGAACGTAGTGACATCAATTCTCGTTGTCGAAGATTCGTGGTTGACTCGCAGGGTAATCTGCAAAATCCTGCGAGCAGAAGGATACGAGAGTTGGGAAGCATCGAGCGGCCCGGAAGCTCTAGAACTGCTGGGCACTAAAACCCCAAACTGTATGCTCTTAGATCTGCTGATGCCGGAAATGGAAGGTCGGCAAGTCCTGCAAGCCATGCGAGATCGAGGGATTAAAGTTCCTGTAATCGTCATTACCGCAGACATCCAATCCACCACTCACCAAGAGTGCATGGAACTCGGAGCCTTAGCAGTCATTCACAAAATGCCCAACTCAGACGAACTAATAGGATGGATTAAAAAAGCTCTCAGTGCTAGCGAGGATAGCGCCCCATGATATTGACCGTTCGACAGCTCGATGCTTTGCAGGAACTCGTCAACATAGGGATCGGTCAAGCGGCAGGAGTCTTGAACGACATGATCGACTCCCCCATTCGCTTGCAAATCCCCTACCTCCAAATCCTCTCTCCCACCGATGTGCAAGAAGAGTTACAGAGCCACCTCAACGGCGAGCAAATCGCCGCCGTCCAGCTCAAATTCACAGGTTCCTTTGCAGGCATTGCCCAGCTAGTCTTTCCCACCAATAGCGCAGCGCTGCTGGTGACGATGCTGACTGGGGAAGAAATCGGATCTCACGACCTGGATTCAGTCAAAATTGGTACGCTGAGTGAAGTGGGGAATATTGTAATCAACGGGGTTATGGGTGCAATCAGCAACGTACTTCAGCAGCGTCTGAACTACTCAATTCCCAATTACATGGAAGGGACGATCGCTACTTTGCTGACATCTGGCGGTTTAGCTACTGATACAGTTGTTTTATTAGCCCAGACCCGTTTCATTATTGAAAGGCTTCACATTGAAGGAGATATCATCCTCATTTTCAATGTCAGTTCCTTTGACACTTTGTTGGCTGCTATCAATCAACTTGCCGGGGGTCTATGATCGAGGAGAGCAAAACTATTGAGCAAAAGTTTGGAGTTCTCGACAGCGTACCAGTCGGCGCCTGCTTGCTGCGAGATGATTTTGTGGTGCTGTTTTGGAACATTTGTCTGGAAGAGTGGACAAAAATTCCCCGCAGCCAAATATTGGGAACAAAGATCACAACCCATTTTCCTCACCTGAGTCAGTTAAAGTATGCTACTCGCTTCAAGCAAATTTTTGCAGGAGGCCCGCCAACCATTTTTTCTTCTCAAATTCACAAGCACCTGATTCCGGCAACTTGCCAAGACGGCCAGCACCGAATTCAGCAAACTAATGTGACTGCTGTGCCGGCCCTGGAGGCTGGCGTTGCAGAACAGGAGATTAGAGGCTGGGTTCTCCAGACTCTTGAGTTGGAACCAGACAGTGCTGTCGGAGTCCCAGAACCAACAAGTGCTTTTTTATCTAGGGAATCTCGACCCTCCGTTTCGTCATCAATATGGCCGGGGGTTAATTCCCCATCGTTCTACGCGCTGCTGGTGATTCAGGACGTGACCGACCTCACGCACCGCATCCAAGCTTACCGAACACTGCGGGATCAAGCTTTAGAGGAAGTGAAAGTGCGCCAGCGGGTAGAGGAGGAATTGCGATCGAGCCAGCATTTCATCCAGCAGATTGCTGACGCAGCGCCTTATTTGCTATATATCTACGACTTGACCGAACAGCGCAACGTCTACGTCAACGGTCAAGCTTCTAAGCTGCTGGGCTACACTCCCCAAGAAATTTTACAGATGAAAATGGCTTTGTTTTCCAGTTTGGTGTACCCAAATGATTTGGAGAGGGTGCGATCGCACCTGCAAAAATTTCCATTGGCCGAGGACGGCAGCATTTTGGAGGTGGAGTACCGACTGAAACATCGATCGGGCCAATGGCGCTGGTTTCGCTTCCGCGACCAAGTTTTCGCCCGCACGCCCTCTGGCGTGCCCAAACAAATTTTTGGTACTGCTCAAGATATTACAGACTACAAGCGGGCACAAGAGGCGCTGTGGCAGCAGAACGAACGGGAACTGTTGATGGCGACGATTACTCAGCACATCCGTCAGTCTCTGGATTTAGGCGAAGTGCTCAGCACGACTGTCACGGAAGTGCGACAGTTTCTTCAGGCCGATCGAGTGATGATCGTCCGCTTCAACTTCTGTAAGGGCTGTCTCTGCGCTGCACACGCGACGGGGGCGGTGACGGTGGAATCTGTAGCTCCCAACTGCCGGCCGATGCTGGGAGAAACCCTGGAAAATTTCTGTTTTGACGAGTTCTATCTCGAAGCGTACCAACATCGGGCGATCCGACCGATCGCTGATGTCTGGGCCGCCGATTTGCCGCAATATCAAATTGACTTGCTCGCACAATTTGAGGTGAGAGCTTATTTGGTGGTACCGCTAGTGCAAGGAGACCAGTTGTGGGGGCTGCTGATGGCCCACCAGTGCAGTCCCCGGCAGTGGATGCAGTTGGAAGTACAGTTGCTGTCTTCTTTGGCAACACAGTTAGCGATCGCCATCAAGCAAGCAGAACTCTACCAGCAGTTGCAAGCAGCCAACCTCAAGTTAGAGCGCTTGGCAACTTTAGACGAACTCACGCAGCTAGCAAACCGCCGCCGGTTCGATCAGTATTTAGAAATGGAGTGGCGCAGACAAGCGCGGGAACAAACGCCTCTGTCCCTGATTCTGTGCGATATTGATTCTTTTAAAAGTTACAACGATACCTACGGGCATCCAGGGGGAGACGAATGTTTGCGGCAAGTCGCCGGGGCGATCGGCAATGCAGTCGATCGCCCCGGCGATTTAGTAGCTCGGTACGGAGGCGAAGAATTTGCCGTGATTTTGCCGAATACCTCGATGCAAGGGGCCGTGCTGGTAGCCGAACACATACAGATCAAAATCGCAGCTTTGCAGCTTCCTCACGCTGTTTCTCAGGTGAGCGAGTACGTCACTGTAAGTCTCGGCGTAGCGAGTATTGTTCCTGCATCTGAATCTGGCTTCGAAATTCTGATTGCAGCAGCCGACCAAGCGCTGTATCAAGCTAAACGACTTGGGCGCGATCGTATCCAACTTTATCAGCCCGACCCTGCGATCGCCAATGCCAGCGGCACAGCCGCTCCCGTGCGCCCGGTTGACTTTTCCCTACCCAATACTAATTTGCCCTCACCCACAAGCGCTTGACTTTTTCCAATATTTGTGAATTCGGGTTAGACACAGGCCCGAATGCCGGAGTAATACCAGTTCAAAAAAAGAATGCAACTGTAGGCCCGCGATCCAAACCTTAATAGTCATCAGTCATTCCCAACTCTTCAATTTTTTAATCTAAAATCGAAAATGGTATAACTTTGGCACCCGGATATTTTCACTCCAAGGACTGTCGGTACAGATTTCAAATCCATGTTATTAATAACAGGCCGAAAGCCATATTTAACAAATATTTCTTGCTGGGTTTTTTGAGTCATAAAAATCAAGAAAATTGCGCGCCGCTTGTGCCTTCCCTCCATCCACGTCGCGAATTGGCAGCTATAGCAACTGTACCCCACGGTGAGGACGTGTTTAATTGCACAAATCTATGCGGTCGATTGCTTCTGCCGAATGCCATCTGCGATAAAATTGCTCAAAGTCAAAAGCAAGAAAGGTTTCAGTAAAAACAAAATTTTTTACTTTTGACTTTTGACTTTGAGCAAATCGAGTATTCAACTGCTATACAAAACTTGGCTAAACTTAATCTTTGCTTAACCATTCAACTCGAAGTAATTTCGGTTGGGGTCTGCTTCCTGCTTCCACCTCCACGATCTCGGTTCCTATTCGTCTGCGGGCGTAAATTTGGGTAGACCAACACCCTATTTTGACAGCGGATCGAACTATTTCTTTTGAAGCTTCTAGCCATTGTTTAACCATTATTTTTAACCAATTTAACGAATCGCGGTATCCCGTTCGACCTTTTTATAGGCTGGTCAGTTTTAAATCGACTGTGGCTTACTCTCTTTGACATCTCCCCAGCCCTAAAGGGACGGGGATTCATAAGACCATAATTTAAGTCTTACGGGTGCTGACAAATCACCCCTACCAACTCCACTTAGATCGAGTCCAAGTATTGTTGCTACTTTACGACCAATATTTGCACATCCATTGCAATCTGCATTAATTAGCCACCCATTTACTGTCCGATATAATCCACGTTTAATTCTGGTTCCAGAAGCTTTCCACCCTTCGGGTTTCGCACCGATTGTAGGCAGTTCATCACCATCAAGAAAAGAAGTTTTTGAGGTATATGATTCTTCGGTTTCTACGAATTTGATTCCGTACTGTTCGCACAATTGAGCAATTCTATCTTTTAACCGACCTGTGGGAATCTGAACAAATTTTTGATTAGTCTTTGTACCCAGATTGATGGCATTTTTCTGATTTTTGTTCCATCCAAATATGACTGTACCAATCTTGGATGATACACAATGATTGATGACTTTACGAGCAGCTTTATTAACCGCATCCCGCATGGTTCTATTTCTGTTTTCGGTTAGCCGTTCCAATCTCTTCGACCATAATCCGTTGTCCTGACCCGACATCAAGGTTGCAACTCGTTTGTTATAACCTTGGTTGATCGACTTTAGATGCCTTCCGTCTACGATGAATGAAGTGCCAATATTGCTGACACAAGTTATCCAGTTATCCATCCCATGATCTATCATCAATACAGAATCAAAGTTCACGTCGGATTGGACAGTTTCTTTCTGATACACCAATTCCAGATAGAAACATCCGTTTCTGGGTAAAATCCTGTACTCTCGAATACAAGAATGCTCTAAATTAGATGGCATGGGCAGATAAAACGCATCTATGCCAAACCAAGCTTTAACTTGCTTTCCTAAAGGAAATCGTAACATTCCATTTTTAAATTTGACCGATCTACCTGTAAATGTAACCACTGCTAATCCGCCTTGTCTGTATCCAGGAAGTCTTGGATGTTGCGTCACCGTCCCTTCTTTGAGTCCAGTCAGTAAGCCCAAATAGGAATTGAAAGATTCAGCAACGCTAGTCAATATCTGCTGTGCGGTATCTGAATAAAAAGCTTTGTAATGAATGTTTTGATTGTCTGTCCCTAGAACTTTATGTAGCTTGGCTCTACTCGGTATCCTTCCTGTTTTTAAAAATAGTTGTCGGGCATAGTAAATCCCACAATTCATTAATTTTGAGGCTTCACTGCACAAGAATTCTAGGACTGCTTTTAAGTCTTTGTCTGGATAATTAGATTTGGCTGGCATCCATACATTCTGTTTTCCTCCTTGGTTTATATTAACATAGTCTTCTTGATTTGAATTTCAAGTAGGTCTACAAAAAATCAATGCCAGCATATCTTACGATCTCGAATTGGAAAAAATAGTTAGAATTACTGCCAATGGTCGATGTAGTCTGTCACTAGCCATCAAACTTATGATTAAAGAAAAGAATATTGAAGGCGGTTGAAACCGCCACCGACTTCCTCCCCTTGTCTAAAGCCAGGGGCTTCCGTCTCGTTCTTTGGTGAAAATTTGGGTTTTGGTTTTTGGTATTATTTTCAAAATAATTCACAAAACGGAACCCCTGTCAATACCCTCACCATAAGTAGCCACGAGCAAGTTAAGCAAACTATTAAGTGATGAGGTCAACCGCAAAATTCAAAACTCTTAAGGCGCCGCCGCCGCCCTGCGGTTGGCAACAATCAGATTAGCCTGATACTCTGCCGCTTTTTGCTGAGCCTTTTGATAGTTGGGGCTAGTTGACGGCACGGATCTCATGAGCCCAACCGCTTTCTGCCACTCGCTTGCTACTGCGATCCACTCATTTTGAGACTGAGCTGTCTGGGCCGAAATTGCTGCCTTCTGAGCTTGGTTAACGGCTTCCCTCCAAGAGTCAGGCTTAGCCGCGGCGGCTTGGGGTGAGGGAGATGCTGCCTTGGGCGCGGGAGATACTGGTGCAGCTTGGGGTGAGGGAGAGGCTGCCTTGGGTGCCGGAGATTTGCCCGCCGGACTTGGGCTTGCCGATGCCGCAGCAGTATTGGGAGCGGCTTTTGGTGCAGGAGAGGCTGCCTGCGAGCCCCCCCCAGATGCGCCTGGAGATGATGCGGCGGCTTTAGGCGCGCCAGATGAGGCTTTGGGGGAGGGGGAAGCAGCTTCGGGGGCGCTCGGTTCTGGGTTCGAGCCGAAGGGGAAATTTCCGGTAAGGAAAAGCCCTGCGATCGCCCCCAGAGGCACTAAGATACCCACAGGTATTAACCATTTGGGAAATTTTTTTTTCGGAGGCGGGGCTTCATCTTCGTCTTCGTCTTCCTCATCCTCATCGTCGTCATCTCGATCGAATTCTCCCTCTTGATAATAGTCTTGGCCTTCGGGTTCGACATCCTCTAAACCTACAGAGTCGTCAGGCATTCGACTCTCCGAGGCGTAAAGCATTGGCTCTGCGGGCATCAGATCTATTTCATCTTCCCACGCAGGCGAGCCGTCACCTGTTCGACGCCCGTAAACCTTGACAGTGTGAATTGATTCGAGTCCCAGCTTCGTCATGCCGGTGCGGATGAAATCGACCAATACCATTTGATCCGGTACTTTGTCTGACTCCAGAATTATGTGGAGGCAGCCGTTGTCCCGCGTCACATCGGCGTTGATGCCTTTGGGTTTGAGTGTACGGTTGATGCTAGATGCGATCGCTTGTGGATCGCCCTGCTTGAGCAGTTCCCGCAGGTTCTGTTGTGTCATGGGTAGCGCTCTTTTTTTTTGGGGGGGGTGGAGAGCCGGCAAATAATATTAACCGATCGGCGTTCGGCGGCGGACAATATTTATTTACCACATTAACTTCTACTGTGGCATTCTGAGAGTATTTCTCGTATCTATTCAAGATTTTTTTGCCCGCCATCGGGCCGGAGACCGCATACCCGCGCTCGAAATTTGTTGTAAAAATTTACAGTGACGGCCCGCTCCTGCTGCCAGGATCGGACAGAGCGCGAAACAAGCTAGAAAGTTCTATAACTTTGGTTTGCAGGGTTGATATCTCTTCCCGGCCCCGCTTTAAAGAAGCTTCTAACTCTAGGAGCAAGGGCAAACTTTTTTGCAATTTTTCTAAGCTGGCGTTCTTGACTTCTTGGCGAAAATAGTATACTCGTTTGGGATTGCCGAGGTCTAGAGCTCGAGCAATTTTATCATCGCGATCGCCCGCTTGGATCATCGCCTTTACCCACAACCAAATCCGAAACTTACCAGTCAAGCC
The DNA here is from genome assembly GCF_036702825.1 of Microcoleus sp. A003_D6. Taxonomy (NCBI): domain Bacteria; kingdom Bacillati; phylum Cyanobacteriota; class Cyanophyceae; order Oscillatoriales; family Microcoleaceae; genus Microcoleus; species Microcoleus sp. A003_D6. The sequence goes on from NZ_JAUBWA010000039.1 coordinate 7,823, forward strand.
CGCCACAATCCTCAAACCAGGCTCGCTGCGGGCCGTTAAGCCAGCCAATAACTCCAAAGCGACAGAGGTATTGCCCTCCCGAATCGCATCGGCTAGTTGGAAGGTATTCTGGGCGTGACAGTGCACCAGTGCTGCCACTTCCTCGGGGTTGAGAGGTTGGCTGCGGTTGCCGGCAAACAGCAGCAATTTTTCGAGTTCGCTGTATAGCTGGCGGGTATCGCTGCCAATGGATTCGGCCAAAAGTTCGATCGCTGTGGCAGTCAATTTGACATTCTTTTCGGCGGCGACTTGGCGCACCCGCTGGGCTAATTCTTTATCATTCCAAGGCGGAATCGGTGAAAATTCCCGAACTTCGGCGGCGGACTTGACGAGTAACTTGGTAGACTTGAGCCGGCTGTCGGGTTTTTTGACGGATGTCAGCAGCAGGACGGTGGTAGGGGGAATCACCGGCAGCGTCCGTTCCAATTGGGCCAACAGTTCTGGAGAACACTGCTGCGTTAGAGTCGTATTTGCCAGCCAGACAAAACGGCTGCCGGTACCGAAGGGGGGCGTTAAGGCTCGATCGAGTCCTTCGACCACAGCATCGGCTCGATCGGCCGCAATCTTGTCATAGTTAAAACTAGCCCAGTTGGGGTCGAGGACTGACGATCGCAAACTTGTCACAGCTTGGGCGATCGCAAAGTCGTCTTCCCCCCAAAAAAGGTAAATTTGCATAAAAAACGCTCAGTAGCCGAAAAAATCCGAGTTGCACGCGAGGCTTGTCCAACATATCCTGAATCGGACTGTTGTTGGCCCGCAGCATAATATAAAATTTGGTGTGGGAGTTTGTCACCGCGAGGAAATCAAGATTGGATGATACTTATCAAGCTTACGTAAATCGGGTGGCGCGAATGACGCTGCTGGACTCCTACAAGTCCCAGGTGGAACACATTCAGGAATCTCCTAAATTTAATCCCGACGAAGCCGGCAACAGAGTTCCTGTACCTTTTCCGGGTTATTCGGTGATTACGCCGCCTGCGGGGGAAGATGCAGAAAATGCTGCACTTTATAATAATTTGCACTCGATCCAACAACGGCTATTGCAGGAAATCGCGGACGGTGCGATCGTGGCACTGCCTCCTGATAGCTTCCATGTAACCGTGGCTGATTTGATTTGGAACAGCGCTTTTCGAGATGCCTCCGCTCAAAATCCAGAATTTGAGGGGCAACTGCGCGAGCGCATGAAAGATGGTTTTTCTGCCTGCAAACCCTTAGCGGGCGGCCCTCCCATTCGCTGGATAGTGCTGGGGTTGATGTTGATGACTAGAGCTGTGGGTGTGTGTTTGGCACCGACTGACGAAAACTCTTACAAGCAAATTCTGGAGTTTCGCCGATCGATATATCAAAATCCCGATTTAATTGCTTTGGGAATTGAACAGCAATATCATTTTACGGCACACATTACTCTGGCTTATTTTGGGGACACCGGGCCGCACCTAGACCGCGCTCGTTTGTGCGCCCTCATGTCTGAGTTAAACGAGCAATGGCTCGACACGCCCCAAGAACTCCGCGTGCACCGAGCCGAACTGCGGAAGTTTGAAGACATGACCAGCTACGTCCGGGAACCGGATTGGCCTGTTTTTGAGTTTTAACGAAGGGGGAAGTTCGGCAACGGATTACGTAACGGATTTAACGGATATAACGCAATACGGTTGACTTAACACTTTTTGACGAATGTCATCTCACGGTTTTATAGGTAATACAGACATTTCTTGAAAGTCAGATTGTTCTTAAGTCAACCGTATTGTAATATAGCGCACGCAAGCTGAAGAAAGTCGATCGATCCCGCGCTCTACAGTTTGCTACTCTTCTCGGCAGAATCAGCATAGCCGCCGTAGCCGCTCTCACTTCTGTTCTCCAAGCTAGTTTCCTTCACAAACCCCGTGTAAGCTTCCATCCCGTGTTCGCCGATATCCAAACCTTCAGCCTCCTCTAAAGCAGAAACGCGGATACCCAGCAAAGCTTTGAGTGCCATCCAAAAAATCGTACTCAGCAGCACGGTCATCCCGCCTACAGAGATAATGCCGACCAACTGAGCCCAAAGTTGACCGAAACCTCCGCCCAAAAGCAATCCGGCTGCCGGGCCTGCGGTATAAAGTCCAGTTGTAGGCCCGTCAGCAAACAGCCCAACTGCCAGAGTTCCCCAGACGCCGCAGACTAAGTGAACTGAAGTTGCTCCTACAGGGTCGTCAATTTTCAAGTTGTCGAATAAAGTTACTGCGAAAACTACCATGATACCGGCGACAGTGCCGATTATGGCAGAGTTTGGCACGTTGATCCAAGCACAGCTAGCTGTTACCCCGACTAAGCCGGCGAGGATGCCGTTGATAATCATCGAAAGGTCTGGTTTGCCCAGGTACAGCCAAGCAGTAATGGTTGCAGCAACTCCCCCGAATGCGCCGGCGGTGTTGGTGGTGATGGCAATGTGGGCGATCGCATTTGGATCGACTGCCATTGTCGAACCGGGATTGAACCCGAACCAACCCAACCACAAAATCAAACAGCCCAGGGTGGCAATGCTCATATTGTGTCCCGGCATCGCCACGGTATCGCCGTTGCGGTACTTGCCGTTCCGCGGCCCCAAAAATGCCGCTCCCATCAAAGCAGCCCAACCGCCTACCGAGTGAACCACTGTCGAACCGGCAAAATCCCAGAATCCGGCTGTTGCCAGCCAGCCGCCGCCCCAAATCCAGTGTCCGGTAATCGGGTAAGCAATGCCTACTAACAGCAAGCAGAAAATTAAGAATTCCAGGAATTTAATTCGCTCTGCAACTGCCCCAGAAACGATCGTGGCAGCAGTTCCCGCAAAAACTAATTGGAAAAAGAATTTAGCGTTGAGGGGCACTCCCGTCCAGTTTAATGCGGTGAAGATGCCTTGATAGGCATCTCCTGTGGCGGGGCTGTTGTCAACCACATTCCACAGGAAAAATCCGCCGCTGCTGCCGATAAAACCGTTGCCGTTGCTGAACATTAAGGCAAAGCCGATCGCCCAAAATGCGATCGTAGAAAGCGCAAAAACAATCAAGTTTTTGGACAGCACGTTGACTGCATTTTTTTGGCGGCAAAAACCGGTTTCCAACATACCGAAACCAGCGTTCATAAAGAACACTAGCATCCCCGCCACCATGACCCACATGGTATCCATGCCCACCTTAAGGCTGGCTAATTGTTCCTCAGTGGTTGGCGCGGGAGCTGTTTGGGCTACCGCCGCATATCCCCACACCAAGACGATGATTGCTGCTAAAGGTATGCAGGCTTGCCAACTTGGAGTGAGGCGGGCGATCGTCCGCGGTAACTTCTTCAACCTGTTAACTTTCGTAAAAAGTTTAGCGGATGGCAAATTTAAAGCATCCCGCCTGACTTGTTTCGACTTTTTCTTTCCGACAGTCATTTTAATCACTTTTACCCTCTTTACGGCTAGTAAGCTCAGCAATATTCGGAAAACTTCCCAATTTTACTACAAAAGTTTAGAGATTATTTGTTCAGATTGAGATAGTTTTGATAGCCTAGCTCTTCTAGCTGATTTTGTTTTTTCAGTACAGATTCGGACAAATTTTTGCGGTAATGCAGGACTCGCTCTAGCAATTCCGGCTGATGAGCTGCCAGTATCTGAACTGCCAGCAAGCCAGCATTCTTAGCGTTGCCGATCCCCACTGTGGCTACGGGTATTCCCGCTGGCATTTGCACGATCGAGTACAGCGAATCTATGCCTTGTAGGTGGCGGCTCGGTACCGGCACCCCTATTACTGGCAAGGGCGTTAAAGATGCTACCATACCCGGGAGGTGCGCCGCTCCCCCGGCACCTGCGATAATGACTTTCAAGCCCCGTTGGTGCGCGGTTTGGGCGTATTCCACCATGCGCTCCGGCGTGCGGTGCGCCGAGACGATCGCCACGGAGCAAGGTATATTGAATTCTTCGCAAACTGCGATCGCTTCAGACATGGTTGGCAAATCAGAATCGCTGCCCATAATAATCCCAACTGTCGGTTGATTCATGCAATTTTAAGATTTAAGACTTCAGATAGATGCTAATTGTAAATTATTGTATTCCCTCAAATTTATAAATTTTCCCGTAATAGTGATGAATAAAGCCACAACCCCAACTGCCACCCCCATAGATATTCTGAATGCTCGCCTCCCGGGCTGCAAGGATTTGCAGATGCTTGCTGTTGACGAAACGGGCATCATTCAAGAAGTTTGCCCGATGGACAAAATATTTAAACGAATTTCTCCTCCCGATTTGCAAGTGCTTGATGTTGCAGGCGATTGGCTTTCTCTGGGCGGTGTAGATTTACAGATTAACGGGGCCCTCGGTTGGGCTTTCCCCGATTTAGAAAGCAAGCATATTGAAGTTTTACCGAAAATTTGTCAGTTTTTATGGTATCAGGGAGTCGATGCTTTTTTGCCGACTTTAGTGACAACTTCGCTGGATAAGTTTAGGCGATCGCTCTCGACGATAGCTGATTATATCCGCACTGCAAAAACCGCTGCTCCCGCAACCAATAAACCCAAAACAGCGGAAATTCTCGGCGTTCACCTCGAAGGCCCTTTTCTCAACCCGCAGAAGCGAGGAGCTCACCCAGTGGAGTTTTTATTACCGCTAACTATAGAAAATGTCAAGCAAGTTTTAGGAGATTGTGCCGATATTGTCAAAATAATCACTTTAGCGCCAGAGTTAGACAGCACTGGCGAAGTTATTCCCTATTTGCAAAGTTTAGGAATTACCGTCAGTCTGGGACACTCGCAAGCTACTGCCGAGCAAGCCCAACAAGCATTTGCCCGAGGAGCTTCAATGGTAACTCACGCTTTTAATGCGATGCCGAGTTTGCACCACAGAGAACCGGGTTTGTTGGGAGCGGCGATCGTTTATCCGGGCGTAAAATGCGGTTTAATTGCTGACGGGAAGCACGTTTCTGGGACAATGATCGATTTTTTGCTGCGCGCTGGCAGGTATGAAAAAGGCGTTTTTTTAGTAAGCGATGCTTTGGCTCCTTTGGGTTTGCCTGACGGTGTTTATCCTTGGGATTCCCGACAAATTGAAGTCAGAAAAGGTACGGCTTGGGTAAGATTGGATTATCACTCGCCCCTGGAATCTGCTACTTTGGCAGGTACAACTCTGCCGCTGTTGGCGGGAGTGCAGAATTTGGTGGAGTGGGGGATTTGCGATGTCGAAAGTGCGATCGCCCTGGCGACTGATTCTCCCAGAAAGGCGATAGGACTTTCTGGAATTATCGGCAAATCTGCCACTCAATTATTGCGGTGGCATTTGGATGAACCGACAAAAGAATTGACTTGGCATCGGTTGTTTTAAGTTATTAGTTATTAGTTATTGGTTATAAGCTGTCGCGCATTTAAATTACATATTCGGGGCGGGCTAGAAGCCCACCCCACAAGAGTTTGATTGTTTTTTGACAGCCAATTTAAATGCAGAACAGCTTATCACGAACGATAGCATCAGAATTATTCATTTCTCTTATCTCCCTCTGCGTTCTCTGTGGCCTCTGTGGTTAAATCATTCCGATGCAACCGAAAACGATATGATTCAGTGTTCTCGGCAAGTTCGATCGTAAATATGATTGAATTCCACAGCTAAGCAAATCTCGCCCCGCAGCCACAGCGGTAAAACAGGGAGCTCGCAGCCCACAGCCAGTTTTTCCTGCCAAATATCGAGGCATTGGTTGCCGTGAAGCTCGATCGGTCGATAAGCTGTAGCATAGAGTTCAGCATCGAAGAGCGAAGCACTTCCTCCCGCCAGACGGGCTAACAATTCATTGTGAAGATTTGCCTTCCTTCCTGTCACAACATCAACTATTACCAACCCAATTCCCTGGCGCAAATACGTCTCGCACTTAGAAACAAAAGCACCGCGATGAGTAGAACGATCTTTGTTGGCAGGACTTACTAATTCAATTGCACCGGCTAATACCGGGCCGGCTTCTGTGTTAAAAATACTGACTTGCACGGTTTCCGCCGCAGTTAGAAAAGGCACGCTTTGGGCTGGGGGTTGCAACCAATTGTTTGGGAAATCTATTGGCAAACGAATTACCGTCTCTGGACAATCAAAGTCCGGTAGAGGTTCCTCAAAAGCTGCTACATCAATTTCAATCCCAAACTGCACGTTGGGTTCGGCAAAGTAACCTTCTGGTAATTTGGCATTCAAATCTGATGCAATGTAAGTCGCCCAGGCATTGTGAAAGGCGTGCCAGTGACGGCGCACCGACAGCGGCGGGCGGAAATGGTCTTGTAGCACCATATTTTTTAAACTTAGGGCTAATTAAAATTATAATATTTAACCGTTGGCAATAACTCAGTAGCAGGCAGAAAGATGAATTTGGCAAACGACAAGGATATTGTCAAACAGTATTTTAACTCGACGGGATTCGATCGCTGGCAGCGAATTTACGGCGACGGCAAAGTCAATAAAGTGCAGCTAGACATCCGCACCGGGCACCAGAAAACGGTGGATACAGTGCTCGGTTGGCTGGAAGCTGACGGCAATTTGCGCGGGCTTTCAGTCTGCGATGCCGGCTGCGGTGTGGGATCTCTCAGCATTCCCCTAGCTGAGGCTGGGGCAATTGTTTGCGCTAGCGATATCTCTGAAAAGATGGTAGCAGAGGCCTACGATCGATCTACAGCCGTTCCGGGCAAGCTCTACAACATCTCCTTCGCGGCCCAAGATTTGGAAGCTTTAACGGGCAAATTTCACACGGTGATTTGTTTGGACGTGCTGATCCACTATCCTCAGAGTAAGGCTGCGGAAATGATCGCTCACCTAAGTTCGATCGCCCAATCGCGACTAATTCTCAGTTTTGCCCCAAAAACTTTAGCACTCACCGCCCTCAAAAAATTTGGCGAACTTTTCCCCGGCCCGAGCAAAACTACCCGCGCTTACCAGCACCGCGAAGCAGATATTATCAAAATCCTAGAAAACAACGGTTTTGTTGTTAACAGAACAGCCATGAATAGCACTAGCTTTTACTATTCCCGCTTGCTGGAAGCTGTGCGGAAATAGGGTAAAATATCTGCAAATTCTGAGACCAGTTGGTGAGGTGGGGGCGGGTTTTTATAATTTTTGAGGGGTGTCAAATATCTAGGCGAACCCGCCCCTACATGGTAAAATTGGGGACAAATGTGTAGGGGCGGGTTTTACCAAAAATAATTGCCTAAAACTCATAATCTCGTAAACCCGCCCCCACCCAACGGTAAATCCCAATCTACCTCTTTGAAGATACAAGGGGCAGGTTCACCAATAAATTATTCCACCCACAGATAATCCTAATAAACCTACCCCACTACATCTAAGCTGATTCTTGGTGGCCCGGATCGCGGCGCAGTTTTTCCAGAAACTCTGGATAATTTTCGATATCTTCTAAAGATTTTAGGGGTGGATGTGTTACCCGGTTCCCTTCAGCATTGATTTTATCAATATAGGCATAGAATGCCTCATTATCATCTCGATGAGCGAGTACATAAGTGCGTAACTCTTTCTTGCTCATTTCATTGAAGTTGGGTTTCATATTTACTCAATCCATTCTCCGTTGGGTTTAATTTCCATTTCGATTTCTTCACCAACTAAGATGAACACATTTCCTGTCCGCTCATCTATACGGACTATGTTAACACTCCGATATAATTTTGTTGCCCAGCAACAAATAACGAAGGTTTGCCATATCTGTGCTGTTGTGGGAATAGCTTGCACTCCTGAAACTCACCACTTTTCATTTTATAGGTTCTTGGGTTCTGGGGTAATGCCTGGATTGGGCGATCGCGGGTAATCGGTGCGATCGCTATTTTGTGGCTTTGGGAGCGATCGTGTAAATGTTTGTTACAAAAGCTGGAACTATGCGTAAAAACATAGGGCTATTTCCGAAATCTATATAGAGGCACAAATTTAGGGAGTCAGAAGCTATGAGGTTTGTATCAGAGGATGCAGCAGGCGATCGGACTAACAAAGCAGGCGGCAGTAACAGCAAAGCTAAGTCAACTCAGAAGGTGGAAACAGATATGCCATCAGCGCCAGAAAGCAAAGAGAATCCGATTAATCAGGTTTTGGATAAAATCGAGGACATTTTGTGTCAAACTTGGGCAGAAACAGGGTTTGGACAGGTGACTATTGAGAGTGAGAAGGCGGAAAGGGGTAAAGGTAAAATTCACGTAACTGTGAAGGGTTCAACTTTTTATCGGTATCACGTTTCTGAGGAAGATGTTCGGGAGTGGAATTCAAAGGAATAGGTGCGATCGGTTGGGTGGGGGCGGGTTTTTATAATTTGTCGATCGCTCTCAAATATTTAGGCATCGCCCGCCCCTACAGGTTTGGTAAAATATTCCTATAAATTTGTAGGGGCGGGTTCACCGATGATTTTCGTCACCCACAGATAAACTTTATAAACCCGCCCCCACCCCACCATGAAACTTACTAAAAAAAGATAACTGGAGTATTGACAGGTTAAATTAAATCGTGTAAATTATTTCTACGTCGGGAAAAAGTACCCGCAATGATATAGTCTGTACGGCTTCAATGGTCGGCAGTATCGTTTTTTCAAGCATCGTAATTTCAAACAATTGAATATTTGCAGTCCGAGACGGGTGTGATGTTCGCGGGGCTGGTGAAGTGGTGACTTCGCATTTTGTGCGATCGCCCCTTCTCAGGCCCCTCGTGTTTTTTGGCAACAATTAGCGTTTTTGAGGAGATTCGGATTATGGCTAACACCAATAACAACATCCAAGTATCTGTAAATGCCCCACGCGGCATCCGCCCGAATCGGATAGGCGAAGTAACTATCACCTACACCAATGCGGGTCAAACAGATGCAGTTGCTCCTTTAATTTCATTGTCAGCGACAGGAGCGCTATTACAGTCGGCTAGTGGCGAATTTGCGGAAAACGTACAGTTTTTAGGCATCAACAACCAAGGTGCTGCTGGCATCTTGCCACCGGGAGCTAGTAGTAGTTTTAAGGTATCTTTCCAACCAACGGGAGAGGCAAATACTGATATTAACTTTAGTGCCGGGATTGTAGCAGAAAATGCGCCGATCGATTGGAATAGTATCAAAAATGATGCTCGTCCTGATAGCGTACCCGCCGATGCTTGGGATGTTATTTGGAATAACTTTACAGGTTCAGTTGGCAATACAGCGGGTCAATATCAGGCAGTTCTAGCTGATAACGCTACCCATCTCAGTCAGTTAGGGGAATATAGTAACGATGTTTCTCGGTTACTGGCATTTGAATTACAACAATCTACTAACTATGGGAGCATACCTCAACGCTACGATTTGGGTTCCCTTGGTCGTGGTTCGACGTTTCCTTATGAAATTACGGCAAGAGAAGATAGTGATGGCAACGTAACAGTCAAATCTTCTGGTAGTTTACGATTATTTCGCAAGCAAGCCGATGGAAATTATTTGAATCAACCGGGAGATAAGGCAACTTTAACTAAGGTAGAAAATGCTTTTCAAATACGGGATCAAGGGGGAACTCTCCTTGCCTTTCGACCCGATGGCAAGTTCGATTTTATTGAAGATACTAACAGTAATCGCCTTACAGCGACTTACACGGGAAACCAGTTAACTCGGATTAATTCTACTAACGGCGACAATCTCAGTTTTAGCTACAATTCTCAAGGTCGAATTAGCCAAATTGTTGACCAAGCGGGGAGAAACACAACCTACAGCTACGATCCCGCTGGTGAACTACTTCTCAGCATCACCGATCCTCAAGGCACAACTAGCTATACCTACAATGCGGCTAAAGCTCTTACCTCTGTGACTTTTGCCGATGGTACGCAAACATTTTATGATTATGATGCTCAAGGACGGGTTATCAAACAAAGTCTGAATGGTGGTGCTGAAGCGATTACTTTTGAGTATGATTCTGCGGGTGGAGTCACGGCAAGTGATACCACAGGAGCTAAGACAAAACTACAGTTAAATGATTTGGGTCAAATTGGTCAGTTACAAGATGCTCTCGGTCGTAACTTACAGTTTAAATATGATGCCGATGGCAACCTAATTCAGCAGATTGCACCAGGGAATATTAGCTCTAATTTTACCTACGATGAGCAAAGCAATCTCCTCAATCAAGTTGACCCCCAGGGCAATCAAGTTAAATTTACTTACGAGCCTACCTTTAACCAAGTGCAGAGCGTCAGCGACCAGCGAGGTAATGTTACTGGTTACAACTATGATGATAAAGGGAATTTGGTAGAAATCGAGTATGTTCCCAGCAGTGATGAGCAGTTGAATTACCCTGTTGGTAATTTAAACGGTTTAGTCAGCAATCGTACTTTCGGACGGCTGGATAGTTTAAGCAACAGCACTGGCACGAATCCCACTGTCAGTTACTACGATAAAAATGGCAAGCTAATAACGAGCAAGGTTGCCTATACTAACGAGAGCATTAAAGAGCAGTTCAATTACGATCCGCAGGGTAATTTAGTTAAGTATGTCAACCGTCGCGGTCAGGGAATTGAATACACTTATGATGACCGAGAACGGCTGATCAAACAGACTAACCCTGATGGCTCCCAAATCAATTTTACTTACGACCAACGTGACAATCTGATTTCTGCGACTGATGCTAAAGGTACGATTAGTCAAGAGTTTGACTCTGCTGACCGACTGACAAAAATTACTTACCCCAATGGTCAGTTTTTGCAGTACACCTACGATGCTGGCGGTCGTCGCACTCGCATGGTAGATCGAGATGGTTTTGCGGTTAACTATGCTTATGATTCAGTGGGGAGATTGGCGGGACTGATTGATAGCAACGGTCAAAAAACTGTTAGTTATACTTATGACAATTTAGGTCGTTTGAGTCGGGAAGATAACGGCAATGGCACTTACACTACTTATGGTTATGATGCCGCTGGGCAACTGCTGAATATTGTCAATTACGCACCAAATGCTTCAGTTAATTCGCGTTTTGACTATACTTATGACCAGCTAGGTCGGCGTACCAGCATGACGACCTTGGAAGGCACTTCTAAGTATGGGTACGATGCCAATGGTCAGCTAATTTCTGTTACTTTGCCGGATAATCGAACCATTCAGTATCAATACGATGCTGCGGGAAATCGGACTGCGGTTACTGATAATGGGGTTGCTACGTCTTATGAAACCAACAGTCTGAATCAGTACACGGCGGTGGGGAAGGGAAACTACACCTATGATGCTGATGGTAATTTGATTTCTAAGACTGAGGGTGGTAAGACTTCGACTTACACTTATGATGTTGAGAATCGTCTAGTGGGTGTTGTTACGCCTGACGGGATTTGGAGTTATGAATATGATGCTTTTGGCAACCGTATTGCCAGCACTCACAACGGTCAACGGACTGAATATTTGCTCGATCCAAGTGGTTTGGGCGATGTGGTTGGTGAATACAGCAATGGTAATTTAACTGCTCGTTACACGCATGGATTAGGGCTGGAAAATCGGGTTGATGCTACTAATACGACAGCTTATTACGATTTTGACGCGATCGGTTCAACGGCTGGATTAACAGGAGGAAATGGCAGTTATGTTAACCGTTATAGCTATCTGCCTTTTGGTGAAGATTTAAACAAAATCGAGGCAGTTTCAAACCCCTTTGAGTTTGTTGGGCAGTTTGGGGTGATAGATGAGGGAAATGGTCTTGATTTTATGCGAAGAAGATACTATGACTCAGAAACAGGCAAATTTCTGTCCGTAGATCCTATTCTGCAACCTGGAAGCAATACATATAGTTATGCCAACAACAATTCAGCGCAGTTCATTGACCCACTCGGTTTATGGACGGCCGCAGTTGGCGAAAGCTATACAGCAGGCGCTGGACTCGGCGTCTCAGTACAGAGATCACTTGTTTGGGATGGTACCAGTCCTATACCCCGGAAACAGATTACTGTAGGTGTAGGTGGTTATCTAGGGCCAGCCGCATCAAAGGCTTATAGCGCTACATATACCAATGCTGACAGAGCTTATGATCCCACAGGGAATTATACTAGCCTCACAGGTTCGGGTTATGAACTGAGTGCTGCACCTGGGGAGGTGACTGGGGATGTGGGTTTAAGTTATATTGAAGGAGATGGATACAGTGGCACAAGCCTGTCATACGGTCAGTCTATTATCGATGGAATATCTTCATCATCGGCAAGTGGTTTTCTAACATACACTTGGGATTTTGGTCCGCTAACAGCGTCGGACATATTAGACATATTAAGATCTCTTCCAAACGTAATTCTCTCGAATCATCTCACCAACATATTCCCACCCCCTCCACCTCACCCAGAAAACAGCGCCAGTACCTACAATGACCCCCGCATCGTAACTTTCGACAAACAATATCACGACTTCCAAGCCGCCGGAGAATTCACATTAATCGAGTCAACAAGTGGCGACCTAAAAATCCAAGTTCGACAACAACCTGTTGGTAACGACCCGCGCAATAACGTTTCCGACAACACCGCCGTAAGTACAATTATCGGTGGAAAACGCATCGGAATTTACTTAGATCGAGGACTTGTCGTAGATGGAGTTCCCACCGAAATACCCGACCTTGACTCCCTCGCTGTCGGAGATGGTCGCATCTACCGCGAAGGCAAAACTTATACTGTTGTTTATCCTACAGGAGATCAACTCGTTGCTAAGGTAAGTACAAGTCGCGTCAACATTGATGTTTTCCTAACCAATGAACGAGAAGGTCAAATTACTGGACTACTCGGCAACTTCAACAAAAACCCCAAAGATGACCTGATTAAACGCGACGGAACTGTATTGACAGAACCCGTTGCTACCAGTCAACTTTATGGCGAATATGCTGATAGCTGGCGAGTCAATCAAGCAGAATCCTTATTCGACTACAATCCCGGCGAAAACACCAACACCTTTACCCTGCAAAATTACCCACGCCAGAAAGTTAAAATCTCTGACTTAACCCCCGCCGATGTTGCAAAAGCCGAACAATTAATAGGCGATAGTATTACCAATCCCACGATTCGGGAAGCTACTATTATTGATTTAGTGCTGACGGATTTTGACCCTGAGATTCTTGAAGCAGCAATCAACGCACCTAATCCAGATAGCGTACTTGCGATCGCCCTCCCATTCACCGCCAACAGCGACTCTACCACCACCACCGTCAACACAGCAACAAACATCGATATCTTAGCCAACGATAGCACCGAAAAAGACCCCCTCTCCATCAAAGAATTCAACCCAAAATCAGTCGCAGGCGGCACCATCACCCTCGACGACAACAACACCCCCGACGATAAAACCGATGACCAATTCACCTACACCCCGCCGCCAAACTTCACAGGGAATGACAAATTTAACTACCTCCTAACAGACGGCAAACAAATACAAGCCGCCACCGTTACCGTCAACATTAATAACCTCAAACTCGCTAACCTCAACGGCGAAAATGGCTTCACCCTCAACGGCACAGAAGCAGGTAACTTCTCAGGAGTTGCTGTCAGCAAAACAGGCGATATTAACGGCGATCAAATTGGCGATATTGCCATAGGATCTTTTGGTGCCGACCCCAATAACATCAACGCCGCAGGCAAAAGTCAAGTCGTCTTTGGCACTCAAAAATTCCCCGCCACCATCGACCTTTCTCAACTCAACGGACAAAATGGTTTCACCCTCAATGGCACCGATGCCGAAGGTTTCAGCGGTGGCAATGTCAGCAGTGCGGGGGATATCAACGGCGACGGCATCAAAGACTTTATTATTGGTGCCTTCGGTGCAGCAGTTAACGGACAAAATAACGCAGGCAAAGCTTACATTGTCTTTGGCAGCAACCGAGGATTTCCTGCTAACTTCAACCTGTCAACTTTAAACGGCAATAACGGCTTTGCCATTGCCGGTACAAACGCCTTCGACTACGCCGGCCTCTATTCTAGCGGAATTGGAGATATCAACGGCGATAACATTGACGATTTACTCGTCAGCGCACCCGGCCCCCTCGGCGGCACTCCGGGCAAAAGTTACGTCATTTATGGCCGTTCAACTGGTTTCTCTCCCAGCTTAAATCTAGCAGAAATTAACGGCAATACCGGCTTTGTAATTAACGGCATCGACGGCAATTCTAGCGGCACTGCCAGCAGCGGTGACATCAACGGCGATGGCATTACCGACCTCGTAATTGGTGCAGATGGAGGCAACACCAGCGGCGGCATTAATGCAGGCAAAACTTACGTTATCTTCGGTCTACCAGGGGGATTTACTGGCAGCGTCAACGTCCCAGAATTAAATGGTACAACAGGATTTGTCATCGCCGGCCTCAATGCTGAAGAACGTTCCGGTATCGCTATTACCGCAGAGGGCGATATCAACGGTGACGGCAATAAAGATATCGTAATTGGCGCACCTGGTGCAACAGTTGGCGATCAGATTAACGCAGGCAAAACCTCCGTAATTTTTGGCAAAAAAGAGGCATTTCCTGTCATTGTCAACCCGGCTGACTTGAACGGTAGTAACGGCTTTACAATCTTCGGTTTCGATGCCGAAGGTTCGGCAGGAAATGCAGTTAGCTATGCCGGAGACATTAATAAAGATGGCTTTGACGATTTATTAATAGGAGCTTCCAGCGCCAACTCTGACGATAAAAACAATGCAGGCAAAACCTTTATTGTTTTTGGTAAAAAGGAATTTCCCGCTAATTTCAGCTTAGCAGCAGCCGACGGTAACAATGCCTTAGTTTTAAATGGGGTAGAAACCGATGGTTTAGCTGGCACTGCTGTCAGCGGTGGCGGAGACATTAACGGCGACGGCATTGACGATATAATAGTTGGCGCACCTGGCAGTTTATTTAACGATTCTCCCGGCAAAAGTTATGCCATTTTTGGTAGCCGAGGTTTCGGTTTTGCTAATCCGAATAATGGCTTGCAAGGCACTGTACAAGATGACATTCTCAATGGCACAGATGCCGATGATACAATTTCCGGCCGCCAAGGAAATGATAAAATCTTTGGCAACTCAGGTCAAGATGTGTTATCAGGAAATCTCAATGATGACTACTTAGATGGTGAGAAAGGTCAAGATATCTTAATAGGTGGAGATGGCAATGATAGCCTAGTTGGTGGACTTGGTAATGATGCGATTAAAGGCGATAGTGGTAACGATCTCCTCACCGGAGTTGACATCAATGCCATTAACCCTGGAATTGAGGAAATTGACACTTTAACTGGTGGAGGTGGTAGCGATATTTTCGTCTTGGGAGATGTCAATAACACTTACTACGATAACCTGGATAGCGATTACGCGCTGATTACTGATTTTAATGCCGGTGAAGATAGTATCCAATTGCACGGTAAAGCTGATGATTATCTGTTAGTTCCTTTCTCGCAAGCTAACCAAACTGGTACGGCAATTTACCGCAAGGCGGCTCAAAATGAATTAATTAGTATTCTCGAAGGAGGTGCAAATTTGAGTTTAAGCGGTAATTATTTCAACTTTGTAGGGGCGGGTTAACCGATCGATTTCGCCACCCACCAATAATCTTGATAAGCCCGCCCCCACCCAACCAATAACCCCGAACAACTATCACCGAATAACCGTTAAATTCAATTAATTGTTAATTTCTGGGTGGGGTGGGGGCGGGTTTACATAATTTGTCGATCGGTGTCAAATATTTGGGTGAACCCGCCCCTACAGGCCATAGAATTATGATGTTGTATTGTTTACAAAATTCAATTAATTCTTAATTTCTGGGTGGGGACGGTTTTTTATTATTTGTCGATCGCTCTCAAAGATTTTGCCAAAAATGCCCCTACATGAATGATAAAATAATAGATGAGATACCGATCGCCCTTTGCATCGATCCGCGTCCATCTGCGTTAATCTGCGGTGAAAAAAAGAGCGTCAAGCGCAGCTATCTCGTAGAAAATCGCCCCTACCTCTCCTACCTTGAAAATTTTAATGGTATAATTAACTCTATCTGTAAGTTTTCCATTGACAGTAAACATAAAAAATGGTATGCAGTTTGATAAACGCTGGACAGTTCGCGATCGCTACGGCAATGATATTTATTTAACCGAGGAACGGTGGGAACACATCATCGACCCTGACAATCACCCCGAAATGGAAAATTGCGAAGAAAATCTCCAGCAAACAGTTCGTTCAGGTCGTAGGACACAAGATTCATTAAATCCACAAAAGTACCGTTATATTAAAGAATTTGACAATTTAGTAGAGAACAATACCCATATTGTTGCAATTGTCCTCTGTCGGTATCGTCCAAGTGAAAAGGGTCAACTAATACCAAACAACTATATTGTTACAGCTTATCAAAAAATAATGGGTTAACTTTATGAACAAGCCAAATATCAAATATGATGAAATCAGCGATACTCTGACAATTTCCATTGAACCAGGAGTACCCGCAACAGGGATAGAATTAACAGAGCATATCCTATTACGGATTAGTAAAACAGAACGCAAAGCCATCAGCATAGTTGTGTTTGACTACTCTGTATTAGCCCAAAAAACAGATATGGGAACCCGAAGTTTTCCCATCGCAGCAGGATTATCGCAGCTATCAAGCGAATTGCGAGAAATCGTTTTTGAGATATTGCTGCAAAAACCAGTATCTGATTTTTTGCATCTCTCAGCTTACACGCTGTCACTGGTTGAAACAATTCCGATCGTTTCTCTGCAACCCATCCCTGTTGCTATGAGTGAAGTGTAATTGAGGAAAGTGCGATCGCCCTTTTCATCCCGTCTCAGAAAAAGTGCGATCGCCCTCTTGACAGATTAGCAACAATTCCCGACTAATTCTGAGAATCTTCCTCGAAAGTTTCCTCAAATCCAGCTAAAAAGTCATCCAAAGCTTCAGAGGCGATCGCCAAATTAATACTATCAGCATCTTCCCACCCCCAGGTATTCACCCCAACCACTTGACCGGCCATATTAATCAACGGCCCGCCAGAATTTCCCGGATTAATCGCCGCATCAGTTTGCAACACCTTCACCTCACCCACATCATCTTCGTCCTCATCGCCTTCTTCATATTCCTCGGGTTCGCGAATTGCACTAATAATACCTTGAGTTACAGTTGCAGCAAACTGTCCCAAAGGATTACCCACCGCAATTACCCGATCGCCCACTTTCACATCAAAAGACAACTCTAAAGGAGGATATTCTTCGGGAGATTCTACTTGTTCCCCTGTTGCCGGGTCGAGCATAAAACCAGTAATCAAAAGCAATGCTAAATCTTCTTCCGCATTGCCAGTAAATACCACCTCTGCCATTCTCAACTTTCCGTCGTGAGTTTCCACTAAAACCTGTTCGACTTCATCTTCTTCATAGAAATAATCTTCATCGGCAATATCTTCGACAACGTGATAGTTGGTGACAATTATGTCAGGCGATACAAAAAAGCCACTACCGGAAGAAATTTCTTCTCCTGTATCCCAATCCATCACGTAAACTGAAACTACAGAGGGCAAGACTTGCTCGACGACATCGGAAAAGTTTCCCGTCTGGGTTTTAAACTCTTTCAATTGCTGCTGCAAAGCTTTTTGGTCTGCCTGCATTTTGCGATAAAGTTGCTGAACTTTTGCCAATTCTAGCTTTAATTGAGTTTCCGGAGCGCTCATATTTTGCCTTTCCCTGAAATAGGTTGCTGATTTATTTGGGATGTTTGATTGTAGATTTTGGATTGGGATGTTGATAGTTTTAGGACGAAGGCCAAAGAAACCCGGTTTCTACGAAAATCCTGGGCTTTACAGCAAGGCATCCATCCATAAACCGGGTTTTTCAACACCCGTGCGGAGCGTCCTAAATTAGTCAGATATTTTTGAAAGCGATCGGCAATTCTATCGAAAATTACCATCAAAAATCTACAAACATACTGTTACTGTACCTGTGAAAGCAAAAGCGAACCGCCGATTATTTTTATTTTACAAAAGGCGATATCTCGCGTTTAAAAGCATTGACAAATAGATGCCAATTTGGTTTAAGAACCGCGCTGAACTTGGACAAATATTTCCTCCAAAATTTCACTAGCACCCTGTTGGCGCAGGCGGTGAGCGAGGTCAATTCCCAGCATTTCAGCAGTCTCGGCGGCGCCGGAAACAGTATCTTTGACGAATCGCTTGCCGTCGAGACTCGATACCATTCCGGTTAAGGTTAATTGACCGTTTTCTATTTTGGTATTGACGCCGATCGGCACTTGACATCCGCCTTCTAATTCCCGCAGAAATGCGCGTTCGGCATAACATCTTTGGGCGGTTTCCGTATGTTCGAGAGCTTTGATCACTGCCATGATTTCTGTATCTCCGGCGCGGCATTCGATGCCCAAAGCACCTTGTCCGACGGCGTGAAGGGAGATTTCAGCAGGGATAATTTGGTGGATGCGATCGCCCATTCCCAATCTTTCCAATCCCGCAACTGCTAGAATAATCGCGTCGTAACCGCCCTCATCTAATTTAGCGAGTCGAGTATTGAGATTGCCGCGAATATCTTTGAATTCAAAATGAGGGAAATGGTGTCGCAGTTGAGCCAGCCGCCGCAGGGAAGAAGTGCCGATTACTGAACCTTCTGGGAGGGTGTCGAGTTGCTTGTCTTTGTGCTTGGAGTGAACTACCAAGGCGTCAGCGGGATTTTCCCGTTCGGTGACGCATCCTAAAATTAAACCTTCGGGCAAATTGGTAGGCAAATCTTTGAGGGAATGAACGGCAAAGTCCGTTTCATTGTTAATCATCCCCGTTTCTAATTCTTTGGTGAAAAGTCCTTTATCGCCAATTTTAGCGAGGGCGACATCAAGAATTATGTCCCCTTGGGTGGACATGGTGTGGACTTCAAAAGTGTGTTCCGGGAAGTGTTTCTGTAGCTGTTCTTGCACCCAGTGGGTTTGCACGAGAGCGAGTTGGCTTTTGCGGGAACCGATGCGAACGGTTCGGGAGGGGGCAGATGTGGTTGGGGACATAAGATCGATCGGAGGATAGCTTGAAATCAGCCAATATATTCACCTGATCTAGCGTACCGCAGGTGGGGACTTTAATTGCTGGTTGGGATAATTCGGGCGATAAAATAGAAATACCAGATTTTGAGCGCCACTTTAAAAAAAGGATGCAACGGTAGGCAAGCTCCAAACCTTTACATAATAAGCCCTTGCCAATCTAAAATCTAAAATCTAAAATCGTATGACCGGCTGCGGCTGCGAGTCTTGATGATGTTTCCCATCCAGCATTGCGCGTCGCTGGCATGGGGGCGATCGACATTCCGAAGCAAAGGCTGCTGGCGATGTATGATTTACTGAGATGTTGCACCATTGTCAATAAGCCTTTTAGGAACGGGCTCTGGTGCCCGTTCGACAAGAAAATCTACTCTTTGTGGAACAGGCATCTTGCCTGTTCTTGAGAATGGTGCAAAATGTAGGATTTACCTAGGGTGGAGCCGGATGAACCTGGTTGGGATGAGGAGTTAGCTTAGCAGCAGCCAGAAAGAATTAGCTCAAAGGTTGGGGGATTTGGATAGAAAAATGTAGTGGCTAGGGGAAAAGGGCGATCGTAATTGCGATCGTACTTCTCAAGCCACCAAATAGTTTAGCATCAAAAGTGAATTTGTCAAATTACTCAAATCCTAAAACTATGAAAAGTGCTCTTGATGTAGCTCGTTACTTTTTATGCCGTGTCGATCGAGAAGCAGGCGATACCATTTCTGGGCTGAAACTGCAAAAGCTCGTGTATTATGCACAAGCTTGGAGTTTAGTCTTTAGAAGCCAGCCGCTATTTGATCGAGATATTGAAGCTTGGGTTTCCGGCCCCATTGTCCGCGATGTTTGGGATGAGTACAAAGCTTACAAATATAGCGATATTCCCGCTCCCGATAATTGTGAAGAAGAATTTGATGAAGATGAAATCGAGGTTCTCGAAGAAGTTTGGAATGCTTATGGAGAATTAAGTGCTAAACATCTTGCAGAATTGACGCAATCAGAGACACCTTGGCTCAACGCCCGCCAGGGATTAGAACCTGCGGAAACATCAACTAAAATCATCTCCCACGAGGATATGAAATCCTGCTATGCACCTTTGGTGGAGGCCTAAGTGGGTAAAAAAAGTCAAATACCAAAGCCACCTCAAAACAAGCAACAAAGAAGAATTCCAGAGCAAGCAACTCAGTTAAATCGACCAAGCAGTACAGATGACGAGCATCCTAGCTTCAGATTTACCTATGCAGATAAAAATCGTTGGCTTTTGTCTGACTGGACATCATCAGAAATCAATGACCTAATTGAAGGACTAAAGAAAATTGAGAAATATACTTGGGGTCAAATCAAAGGTCACGGCTCAAAAAAACGAGGTGAATCAGTGGGAACGGGTTATAAGTTGATTAACATTCATCCGACTTTGCCTGACAATATTCCTGAAGATGAGAGATTATCAGAAATGCGAATTGATGAGAAAAAAAGGATATTTGGGTTTCGCATTCAGTTTGTTTACTACATCATTTGGTTTGACCGCAATCATTCAGTTTGTCCCGAATAAAAATATTTGTTATAGATGTGAAAGTTATTATATAAATCAATACCGTGCTTCCTCCCTTAGCCTAATGACGGTTGCACTTAGGGGTTCGCCCTTGACATTAATGGAGTTTCGGAATGCTTTACGCCTAGCTAACCGCTGCTCCTTTGATAGGGGCGGGACTACGCGAGCTACTACTTTGCCCTCCTGTACGATTGTCACTTCTTCTCCTTTCGCCACCTTTTCCAAGATAGCTTGCAGATTCTGCTTGGCTTCTTCAACACTAATCGCAGGCATCTTATTAGTTTTTTAGGTATAGTTTAATTGTACATCAACGCGAATCTAAAATCTAGCATCTCAAATCTAAAATCATATTAACGTTGCCCTGCTTGAAGTGCAGAATTTGCTATCTGAACAACTTCTTGCTGCCGTGCGTTTTTCCTTGTGACTCGGTACAGCACTCCCAGCCTTTGCCACTCAACAAAAGCAGTGCAGTAAGCACCGCAATTATTGAAATAAAGCCCCCTGAATCCGCCCGCCAATTCAACGCTTCTGTAAGTATCCTGCGGCAATTGCGAAGGAGGCGAAAACGGTTCATTTCTTTTAGCTTCGATTGTGCCGAAATAACAGGTTCCGATGCGGCATCCTTTGCCTAAATACATTCCCACAATGTAACCGTGGGAACCTGCTTGCACGTCAAATTCAAGTTGCTGAATATCAGATAAAGGAAGTATACTCGGAAGAAAAACAGGCACTCGCGTTTTGCCTTTGATTTGCCGAAAAATGTTACTCGCAGGAAAACGACTGTTAGCTTGGTTTGCTGAATTATCGGGGATTGAAGGAAACTTTTGCACAAAATTCCTCCACTGCACAACTCTATTTTTAGCAATGTTCAAAGTGGGAATCGAGTATTTTTCTAGCGCAAAAGAAGGGCGGCTGTTTTTCAGGTTGAAGTTGCGGCGAATCACTGTAATTTCTGGTTTCCCTAGGCCGTAAGCTGTGGCGATGGAACGGGCGAGATTGCAGCTAATTTTGAAGCGTCCCATCTCAATATTGCCATTTTCCGCTTGATAAGACCAATTGTAACCTTCTGAAGGGCGATCGCGATCGCACAAAAAATGAGAAATCTCAAACATCTTGGCAATATGAACATCGTACAACCGCAACTTGCGGCTGCCTGTAGATTTTGCAGTATTGCGATCGGGTACAATAAATTGTATCGGTTGCCAGCTATCTTCAGGGGAAAAATTAAACCAGCGGATTTCTGTAATCGGGAGTTCAGTCCTTGCTAACGCTGAGTTTGGTATCAAATGTGCGTGAAGCGAAGCTATCCCGTTCCCCGCAGGGGTTCCCGAAGGGTAGGGAATCGTAAAAGCAGTCACCACACCAGCAAAAATCGCCGCAAATAGCCATCTTCCCCTCATCGTGATTTCCCCCGAAGTAGATAAGTGCAAAAAAACCATAGCATCTTGTAAAGGGCGAGTGCGAGTTAATATCTCTCATACAAATCTCTCAAACAATAACGGTAAGGTGCGCCCTGCACACCCTACCGATAGAAGTTGTGCGTTCCCGACTACAAAGCTTAACGTTTCCGAGCTAAAATAGCAGAATTTGCTATTAAAATTAAATCCGATTCTCGTCCATTCTTAATTGCTACGGTATACATAAAATTCTGACTTTTCCACTCAAGAGTTGCTGTGCAGTAAGCCCCGCAACCATTGTGAAAAACACCTTTCACTCGGTCAGCCAGTTGAACATTTTTTAAGGTCTTAGTTACCCCTTCTACTTTGGTAGAAAACTCACCCCCTTTCTGACCTCGAATTTCCCCAAAAGTGCAAGCTCCCGCACCTCGACAATCTGCTGTATACTCCATAGAAATAGTATAGCTGTCCGCTGTCGCTTGGCTTTGATAGTAAAGCTTTTGCGGCGGAATAGGAAGCCGGCTGGGGATAAAAATTGGTACTTGTGTTTTGCCTTTTAACTGCTGCAAGATTTGACTTACCGGAACAGCCGTACCCGCTACAGCAACAGATTTTGTTTCCGGCGGTAGCTGCGACAATTCGCACGCACCAAAAACTCGCGATACAGGTACTAAAGCAGTCAATACACACGCCGAAGCCGCCAAAAGTAATAATTTATTGTTCACTGTGTTTTTCCTTGCTGTCGAAACAGTCCAGTTTTACGTTGAAGCACATTCACCTATTTACAACGATACTCGAAAATACAAAACTCCCAATAGGCATTCCGCAAAAAAGCAACTTTAACTTTTTGTTTACAAAATCCCTAAAATATGCAGTTACAGATAAAATAGAAAAAGAGACAAATTTAGGAATATAACGTGGAACTGCAAGAGTATTTACGCCAGCAGGGATTGGAAACTTTATCCGAAACTTATCATATCAAAGTTACCCGCCACCGCCAATATCCCGATCTAGTATGTCTGAAATACTCGCAGATAGAATCCCCGCTGGGCGAAAAAATAGTCCAGCAGTGCCGAGGCATTATTTTAGATTCATCTCAAGATTGGCAGATAGTTTCTTATCCCTACGACAAATTTTTTAATTACGGAGAAGGCCACGCCGCTGCAATTGATTGGAGTCATGCCAAAGTCTACGAAAAACTAGACGGTTCTCTGACTGTACTGTATTTTTACAAGGGAGAATGGAGAGTGCAATCTAGCGGCACTCCCGATGCCGCGGGCGAAGTTAACGGTTTTGGATTCAGCTTTGCCGAACTTTTTTGGAAAGTCTGGCAAGAATTGGGATATCAATTACCACAAGAAACCGACCAGTGTTTTATTTTTGAGTTGATGACGCCTTACAATAGAATAGTTGTCCAGCAACAAAACAATCAAATCGTGCTGCACGGGGTTCGCAACACTCAAACGCTGCTAGAAACCGACCCGAGTATTTGGGCAAATAAATACGGATGGGAATTGGTCGCATCCTATGCTTTAACTAGCTGGAAAGAAGTTATCGAAGCCGCTCAGCATTTAGAGCCGATGGATTCGGAAGGGTATATTATCTGCGATGCTAATTTCAACCGAGTTAAAGTAAAGTCTCCGCAATATGTCGCGATTTCCCACCTCCGCGAAGGGTTTTCTACGCGCAGGATGATCGAGATTGTTTTGACTAATGAAGGAGAAGAGTTTTTAGCTTATTTTCCTGAGTGGAGTGAGTTGTATCAAAAAGTTAAGGACAAATATCAATCTTTGGTTCAAGAAATCGAGGAGGTTTACCGACAGCACGAACATATCGAAGTGCAGAAAGATTTT
The DNA here is from genome assembly GCF_036702825.1 of Microcoleus sp. A003_D6. Classification (NCBI taxonomy): domain Bacteria; kingdom Bacillati; phylum Cyanobacteriota; class Cyanophyceae; order Oscillatoriales; family Microcoleaceae; genus Microcoleus; species Microcoleus sp. A003_D6. Next base: position 31,585 of record NZ_JAUBWA010000039.1, read on the forward strand.
GCTTTAGCTGTGAAACATTTGCCGTATTCGGGGATTTTGTTTTCTTTGCGGGGCCGAAGAGTTGCGGGAGTGAAAGAAGCTCTCCGCGATGTTACTATTCATAAAATAGAGGAGTTGTTGGGTTTAGATTACATCCATTTAGGATTGTAGAAGAAGGCACTACACGGATTTTGACACGGATACACGGATTAATTATCGAGCGTGAGGCAGATGTTTAAGGAAGAGGGAAGTTCGGCAACGAGCAATGTACGGGATGTAACGGATGTAACGGATGTAACGGATGGAATGAAAAGGTAAGTATTTAAACAATGCCCAATGCCCAATTACCAATGTCCAATTACCAATTCCCCCATTAGTCATTACCAATTACCATGAAAAGAGTTATTGTACTTGTCGGTTTACCTGCTTCTGGAAAATCTCAATTTGCTAGGGAATTGCTGCTGTCTGAACCTGCAAAGTGGGTGCGGAGCAATAAAGATTTGCTCAGAGAAATGGCTCATGCTTCTCATTGGTCGCCCGCGAATGAAAAGTTTATTTTGCAGTTGAGAGATACGATTATTTTGATGGCTTTGGAAAGCGGCAAGCACGTCATTGTTGACGATACTAATTTCGGTCCTCACATCCAGCATATCAAGGAGTTGGTTAAGGGTAAAGCTATCGTTGAAGTTAATGATTCTTTCCTGGAAGTTCCGGTTGAGGAGTGTATTAAACGGGATTTAAAAAGACTTAATTCGGTGGGCAAAGATGTGATAATGAAGATGTACAATAAGTATGTACGTGTTCCCGTTCAGCCACCGGAATATAATCCTGATTTGCCGGATGCAATTCTTGTGGATATGGACGGTACATTAGCGCTTCTCAACGGCAGAAATCCTTTTGATGCTTCTACGTGCGATCGCGATTTACCGAATCAGCCCGTCTTAGATACTGTCCGCAAGTGGCAGTCTAGCGCCCATATTATTGTAGTGTCGGGCCGAACAGATGACTGTCAGCCTCAAACTAAAAAATGGTTGCAGCAGTACGAGGTTAATTATGCCAGCCTTTATATGCGGAAAACCGGAGATATGAGGAAGGATTCGATTATTAAAGATGAAATCTATCGGCGGCATATTGCAGGGAAATATAATGTTAAGTTTGTGTTGGACGATCGCCAGCAAGTTGTTGATATGTGGCGGTCGTTGGGATTGACGGTATTCCAAGTAGATGAAGGGGATTTTTAAAATTATGAAAACTGATTTTTTTGCTCCTTGCTTTGAGGCTATTGAAGACAACTTATACATCGCTTTTTCTGAAGCAGAAGGGGGCGAACATTATTTCATCCTGACACGAAAAGAAGGCTCGGAAGCAGAGACTGTTCCTAACAGAAAAAACATCTATGCAGAATTGGACGATGAATACTGGACAGAAGATGCAGGCATCGATTTTGTTACTCTTAGTCGCGCTCGATTTACTGTTCGCTTTGGTTCCGATACTATAACTCTTCTAGAATGCGATGAGGTTGCAATTACTTTCTCCTTAGAAGACGCTGATTTTGAAAGGTTAAGGCACGTATTACAGAAGATAATGCGGGGTTATGAAGATAGATTGAATTTAATTGATTAGTCAATTGAGTGCCGGTGAGGCTGCACTAGCTCTAATGCTATAATCAAAGTAACATTGACAAACATTTTGTTATGATAGCCATTCCCCAAACACCCCAAAAAATGACCGTTGAGGAATATCTCGAATGGGAAGCTCAACAAGAGATTCGCCACGAATATGTCAACGGCGAAGTTTTTGCCATGACAGGCAGTACAATTCCTCATAACGATCTTGCACTCAACTTTTACAGGAACTTGTACCCGCATCTGCGTTCCACAGGCTGTCGGATGAACGTGTCAGACGTGAAATTGCAAGTCAGTTTTCAAAGCCGTTACTACTACCCTGATGTGATAGTCAGTTGCGACCCTCAAGACATAAATTCCCGCACATTCATTCAGAATCCTAAAATCATTGTGGAAGTTCTTTCCCCCAGTACAAGTGCTAAAGATCGGGATGAAAAATTCACTTGTTACCTGAAAATTCCGACTTTGCAAGAGTATATCTTGATTGATTCACAAAAGATTTTTGTTGAGCGTTACTGTCGGGGAGAGGGCAGAATGTGGCTTTACTATTCTTACACTGCTGGGGAGATTGTAACTTTATCAAGTATTGGGTTTGATTTGCCGATCGCACTTTTGTATGAAAATGTTGGATTGGAAACAGAAACAGAAACAGAAGCATAAAAAAACACACCTCATTTTGCAGCTTTTTTATGAACAGGCAAGATGCCTGTTCCACAAAGAGTGAATTTTATTGTGGGCCGTTGCTTCGACGCCGCCCATAAAAGCCGATAATAGACCTCTTGCAAAAATCCTTTTAATCAAATTCTGGAACGGGCTCTCCGGCCCATTCCACAAGAAAAAAAATTTTGTGGGATGGGCATCTTGCCCGTCCTAGTTATTTTTGCAAGAGGTCTAATGAACCGGCAAGATGCCTGTTCCACAATTAATTATTTACTTATCGCGTCCAAGCCAGCCAGCGGTTAAACAAATTTTTCACAAACGGAGTCAAACGAGTGCGATTGTAAGCATCTCCCGCTTTCCGAATTGCCTCAGCTTGCGTCGGATACGGGTGAATTGTGCTAGCAATCTTTCCCAAACCAATATTGTTAACCATTGCCAAACTAATCTCGCTTATCATCTCCCCAGCGTGTCGCGCTACAATAGTTGCACCTAATATTTTGTCGCTGCCTTTCTTGACGTGAATTTTTACAAATCCTTCCTCTTTGCCGTCAATAATTGCCCGATCGACCTGACTGAAAGGAATTAAAAATGTATCGATATCAATGCCTTTTTCCTTAGCCTCGCGATCGCCCAATCCGACGCGCGCAATTTCCGGATCTGTGTAAGTACACCAAGGTATCGTCAAAGCGCTGAGCTTTTTGCGCCCGAAAAATAGAGTGTTTTGAATAACCATCCTCGCGGCAAAATCAGCAGCGTGAGTAAATTTGTGGGTCATGCAGATATCGCCGGCGGCATAAATGCGGGGATTAGTAGTTTGTAAGTTGTCGTTGACAAATACGCCTTTTTGTGTATCGTATTCTACGCCGATCGCCTCCAGATTCAATCCTTCCACGTTGGGCGATCGGCCTGTACTCACAATAATTTCATCTACTGTTACCGATGCTTCCTTACCTTGAGATTTATAATAAATTACTTTGCCTAAATTTGTTTTCTCAACGCGCTCTATTTGGGATTCTAGTATTAGTTGAATTTCTTCGCGTACAAAAGCCTGCTGCACGATTTTAGCAGCATCGACATCTTCCTTGTCCAAAATCTGAGCATTTTTGTGCAGCAACACGACTTCCGAACCCAGCCGCCGAAAGGCTTGAGCCAATTCGCAGCCGATCGGCCCTGCGCCAATTACTGCCAAACGTTGCGGTCTTTCTGTCAGATTAAATACAGTTTCGTTTGTCAGATATCCAGCTTCTTGTAAACCGGTAATTTGCGGTTGTAGCGCCCTTGCACCTGTGGCGATTACTGCTTTTTTAAAGCGGAGAGTTTGACCTGCAACTTCTATGGTATTATTGCTAGTAAAACAACCGGAACCTAAGAAAACATCGACTCCTAATTTGTGCTGGTAGCGTTGAACAGAATCAACATCGCTGATTCCCGCCCTGATGCGGCGCATTCTTTCCATAACTGCGGGGAAATCAACTTCTACACCGTTAGAAACATTAACGCCAAATTTACTAGCCTTCCAAATATCGCCGACAGCGCGGGCAGATCGAATTAAAGCTTTTGAGGGTACGCAACCGACATTCAAACAGTCGCCGCCCATTAAATGTTTTTCAATTAAAGCAACTTTTGCGCCCAAACCTGCCGCACCCGCAGCCACAATTAATCCGGCTGGCCCGGCGCCAATTACTACTAAATTATAACTGTTAGCCGGCTGCGGATTCACCCAATCGGGCGGATGTAAATAGGAGACTAATTTTTGGTTGTGTTCGTCCATCGGGGGGACAGTTACGCGATCGACTTTTGAGTGCGACATTAGAAAATTATCCTAATTAAATAGTTTCATCTAAAGCCTTGCGAGCAATACTAGAGAGCAAGAAAGTGACGGCGACAGCCGCCGTCAAACTGATGATATTAATCAACCATTTTACTGCTTCTGCTTGCGGATTTGCCGGCTGATTTATTGTACAGATCGCAGCAATATTTCCCACCAAAGAACCTGAGTAAACGTACATAACAATTCCCGGTATCATGCCCGAGGAACCTAACACGTAATCTTTTAAAGAAACCTGAGTAATTCCCAAAGCGTAATTCAATAAATTGAAAGGAAATAAAGGACAGAGGCGGGTCAAAAAAACTATTTTTAATCCTTGTTGGGAAACTGCGCGATCGAGCGTTTTAAACTTTGGGTAAGTTTCCATATATTTTACCACGCGATCGCGGCACAAATAGCGCCCGATCGCAAAAGCAAATACAGCACCTAAAGTGGAAGCCGCAAAGACGTAAACCGAACCCCACCACAAACCAAAAATCGCCCCCCCTCCCAGCGTCAGTACCGAACCCGGTACAAACAGCACAGTAGCCAAGTTGTAAGTAGCTACAAAAGCCACTGGCCCCCACCACCCTAAATCCTCGATCCGCATTAACAGAGTTCTCAAAACATCTTGAACGTAGGCAGATCTAGTTGCTACAATTAAGAGAGCGAGCAAAAGTGCGATCGAAAAAAACAACACTATGCGTTTAAATTTTACCTTAGCATAATCTTGGATTCGTTCTTTGGTCATGATTTACTCGCAAATATTTATCAGCATTATACTCCAAACTTAAAATATTACTGTAAACTAACCCAAAAGCTATCGTCATGACACCAAAAACCCAACTTCCACTCCCCAATCATTTCGACACCAAAAAAGTAGGCGAAGTCTGGCGAGTACCCTACCAAGAACGCGCTACCGAGGCTAAAAACTGGGCTAAACAGCACAGTATCCAGCCAGCCGCAAGCGACAAAAACCGCATTTGTTTGATGATAATCGACGCTCAAAATACCTTTTGCCTGCCAGAATTTGAACTATTTGTCGGCGGGCGTTCCGGTAGCGGTGCAGTAGACGACAACCTGCGGCTGTGCGAATTTATCTACCGCAATTTAAACTTAATTACAGCCATTGCGCCCACAATGGACACCCACACCGCCATGCAAATTTTTCATCCAATCTTTTGGATAAACGAAGCAGGCGAACACCCGCAACCGGCCGCAACTTCCATTACACTAGAAGATGTACAAAAAGGCCTATGGAAAGTTAATCCAGCCGTTGCCGATAGCATCGCCGGCGGCAACTTTTCAGCACTGGAAAAACACAGCCTCCACTACGTCAATAAACTTAGTGAAAATGGCAAATATCCCCTGACAATTTGGCCGTATCACTCAATGTTAGGTGGCATCGGACACGCCCTAGTTTCCGCTGTTGAAGAAGCAATATTTTTCCACGGCATCGCCCGCAACAGCCAAGCACTTTTTGAAATCAAAGGTGGTAATCCACTAACAGAAAACTATTCTGTTTTGCGGCCCGAAGTCTTAGATGGACCTGATGGGGTTTCTATTGCTCAAAAGAATGCTAAGTTTATTGATAAATTGCTCGAATTTGATGCAGTAATTATTGCCGGACAAGCCAAAAGTCACTGCGTTGCTTGGACGATTGATGATTTGCTAACGGAAATTTTGGCGCGAGATTCGCAGTTGGCCAAGAAGGTTTATTTGTTGGAAGATTGTACTTCGCCTGTCGTTGTTCCGGGTGTTGTTGATTTTACGGAACAAGCAGATGCGGCTTTTCAAAGATTTGCGGCGGCGGGAATGAATGTTGTTAAATCTACTCAGTTAATGGATATTTTGCCCGATATTTCTAAGTAGTATGGTGCGGATTGCGCGCCTTACAGAAAATTATCAAATATAAAATATAAAATTTCGTAGGGGCGGGTTTTACGAATAATATTTAATGCGTGTCCAAAATCTCAACAAACCCGCCCTCCACCAAAAATCTATATCAACATTGACCTGATTAAATGCAAAGAATATACATTTTGATTTTCGGTTGGGTGGGGCGGGTTTTTGAGACGAGCAATTTTTGGCTTTTATGGTTGGTAAAACCCGCTACTACGGTTTTTTAAATTTACATTTTGATTTTTCGGTTTGGTGGGGGCGGGTTTTTGAGACGAGCAATTTTTGGCTTTTATGGTTGGTAAAACCCGCCCTACGTTTCCTTGCTTATTTCCCATCTAATCTCGGTACGCCCTCCAAGAAAGGGCCGCTCAACATCAACTCAGTCATCCGGTCTAACTTACCACTGACTTTTACTTTTTTATCTTTTTGAAAGCGCTCGGTATCTGCTTGCAAATTACCAGAATTATATCCCAACTTACTCAAATAATCAATCGCTTGCCGATCGCTTAACAAGATATCCGCTGAACGGAAAATCGGCACGTATTCCTCCCGCCAAATCTGGGCAAAAGTTGCCCTGTCTAAATAGAAAATCCTGCCCCGCGCCGGGTCTCCAATTGCAGCAATACTGTCATTCATTCCCAGCAAAGCCACCGCGTGCGGTAGCTTCCGAGGGCCGTCAAACAGCCAAACTGCTAGCACTCCGGGGCGATTAATTTGCTGAATTTGCTCCCAAGTCGGCGCCAGTTCTGCTGCATTGACTCCCAAAGCTCTTGCTGCTACAATTAACTGCGGCATCGAAGTTCCCAAACGACTCGTGCCCGCTAAACGCGCTACACTCGATTCCGTCGCATCCATTCCCCAACGCCTCAATGCTGTTGCTAGCGCAGCCGGCGCACAGCTACTGTTAGAAGTTTGCCGAAAAACACCGTTTGGCTGCAAATTGTCAACTAAATCAGCGTAAATTGGTGCCAGAAAATAGGCTTCAGCGCCGGTAAATCCGCCCAATCCCAGCAAGCCGATTAAGATTACTGCAATTACTTGCGATCGCGCCGTCTGCCAGCTTACAGTAAAGCCAATACCGCAGATTCCCATCAGCATCACTCTGAGCAAAGTCCAAGTCACTTGCATCCCGTGAAAGCGCCACTCGATCGGCAAAGCCGGCATTTGAGGCAGATTTAGAGCCAGTAGCAGCAAGCCAATATAAAAACCCAAAAACAGCAGGGCGATCGAATTTCTGCCCTTAAACAAATCGTTAGCCGTCACTCCCGATCGAACTAACACCTTTCCTCCGCGCATTCCCCAGACAAACAGCACCGAACCCAGCACCAGCGTCACAAGTATTTCCATAGGCTCAGAATTTTGTTGCTTAACTAGGTTGTAACATTTATGCGATCGATAACTCCTGACTCCTGCTCAATAATGAATCCGTGTATCCGTGACTTCCGTGTCGTACCTTTCTTTAACCACACCTAAAATTTGCCAAATGTCAAGGGATTCGATCGACCTTTCCCCACCTTAGCCACCAAGTCCCAAACAAAAATTTAGCGCCGGAAAAAATTCCCCACATCTCTTGCCACAAACGGCCACATCCGTTGTAATATAGACGTAAGTCACACCCCGTTAAGCTGTCGCGCATTTAAATTGTATATTCAGGGCGGGTGAGACGCCCAACCCCTACTCCCCACAAGAGTTTGATTGTTTTTTCACATACAATTTAAATGCAGAACAGCTTAAAGTAATCAACAAACAATTAAGCCGCTCAATATATTCACGCTCCAACGAGCGATGAGTTGTATTGAGCGTGCCTATTAAGGAGCGATCGAAGCTCCTCACACACCCCCAATATTCAGGAAGAATCATGCCATCAAGATCCGCCAACGATGTAGACGTAGCAGAGCAATATTGGCACTACCTAGAAATATCCAAGGTTGCAACTATCTTAGAAACCAACCTGGAAAGCGGTTTAGAACCGACAGAAGCCAACCATCGCCAACAGAAATTCGGGCCCAACGAACTAACGGTTAAAGCAGGGAAACCAGCCTGGTTAAAATTCATCCTGCAATTTAACCAACCCCTCCTGATCATCTTGCTGAGTGCAGGTTTAATCAAAGCAGCGATCGGAGAATGGCTAAACGCTAGCGTAATTTGGGGCGTAACAACCACCAACGCTACTATTAGTTTCATCCAAGAAGCTGGAGCCGAGAAAAAAATTGAAGCCCTAGCCCAAGCTGTCACCACCGAAGCCACAGTCATTCGGGGCGGCAAAAAATTAAGAATTCCCTCCAAAGAACTCGTTGTCGGCGACTTAGTAATGCTGACTTCCGGCGACAAAGTACCCGCAGACTTGCGCTTAGTGAAAGTGCGCGACTTGCAAATCGACGAATCGGGACTCACCGGGGAATCAGTTGCTGTCGAAAAAGAATTAGGACAATCGGGAGACTTGGTTCTGCCACAAGAAACGCCACTAGCAGAACGGGATAACATGGCCTATGCCGGCAGTTTTGTCACTTTTGGCCAAGGTAGCGGCATCGTAATTGCGATCGCCAATAAAACCGAAACCGGCAAAATCTCCCAACTATTAGATCGCCACATCGACCTCACCACCCCCCTCACCCGCAAATTCAACCAATTCAGTCAAAACTGGCTGTTATTCGTGCTGGGAATGGCAACCTTGACCTTCGCAGTGAGATTGGGGCGGCCAGTCCCTGGGGGAGTTTCAGCCTTTAAAGAAGCAGTCGAACCCGCAGTCGCCCTGATTGTCGGCGCAATTCCCGAAGGCTTACCCGCCGTCATCACCGTCACCCTAGCCGTAGGCGTTTCCCGGATGGCAAATCGCCACGCGATCGTCCGCAAATTGCCCGCAGTAGAAACCCTCGGCGGCGCTACAGTCATCTGTTCCGACAAAACCGGAACTTTGACGGAAAACCAAATGACGGTGCAAGAAATCTATTCTGGCGGCGAATCCTACTCGGTTACGGGTACGGGATACAGCCCCGAAGGTGAAATTCAACTCAACCAACTGCCAATTACTGTCAGCCAAACTCCAACTTTGCAAGAATGTTTGCAAGCTGGACTCCTTTGCAACGACTCTCACTTGGAATTCAAAGACGATAATTGGATAGTCGTCGGAGATCCGACAGAAGGAGCGTTAATTGCTGTTGGCAAAAAAGCTGAATTGAGCCAGCAAGTTTTGTCCGAGTCAATGCAGCGGCTGGATTCAATTCCCTTTGAATCTCAGTTTCAATACATGGCAACGCTGCACCGAACTCCCACTGGCAAAATTTTGTACGTCAAAGGTTCCGTAGAATCAGTTTTGAGTCGCTGCGGTTCCAGTCTCGATACCCAAGGAAATCCGGTAGAAGTTGATCGCGAACAAATTCACCATCAAGTTGATGAAATGGCAAAGCAAGGCTTGCGCGTCTTGGCTTTAGCGAAAAAGCCAGTACCCCAAAGCCAAAATTCCGTCGATCACTCGGATTTGGAGTCGGGGCTGATTTTCTTGGGACTGCAAGGCATGATTGACCCGCCGCGGGCAGAAGCGATCGCAGCCGTCCAAGCTTGTCAAACCGCCGGCATCCAAGTCAAAATGATTACCGGCGACCACATTGCTACAGCCAAGGCGATCGCCCGCCGCATGGGATTCCGCAAAACTAAACATAACAGAGAACTTGTAGCCTACACCGGCGCCGAGCTCGCCTCCATGAGCAAGCAGGAACTCGGCGAAGCTGTAGAAGCCGGCTCAGTTTTTGCCCGCGTCGCCCCAGAACAAAAACTCCGCCTCGTAGAAGCTTTGCAGCAAAAAGGCGAAATTGTGGCGATGACGGGAGACGGCGTTAACGACGCGCCGGCGCTGAAACAAGCGGATATCGGGATTGCGATGGGCAGCGGTACGGAGGTTTCTAAGGAAGCCGCGGACATGATTCTGACTGATGATAACTTTGCGTCGATCGAATCTGCTGTCGAAGAAGGGCGATCTGTTTACAAAAATCTGCTCAAAGCAATCAGCTTCATTCTCCCAGTCAACGGCGGAGAATCGATGACAATTTTGCTCAGCACTTTGTTGGGCAGAGAATTGCCGATTTTGTCGCTACAAATTCTCTGGCTGAATATGCTCAACTCGATCACCATGACTGTACCGTTGGCTTTTGAGCCCAAGTCAGCGGGAGTCATGAAACAGCAGCCCCGACCGGTAAACGAACCTTTTCTCACCGGAAATCGGATCAAGCGGATCATCGCTATTTCTCTTTACAACTGGACTCTGATTTTCGGAATGTTTGAATGGGTGCGCCAAGCAGATTGGGGAACTTTGGCACTGGCCCGCACGATGGCGATTCAAGCTTTGGTAATGGGGAGAATTTTTTACCTGTTGAGTCTCAGCCAGTTGTTGCCTTCTTTGATTGCTAAGTTTAGCGGTTCTAAGGAAGAAGTGAGCGGCGCTCCCGCCCTCGGTGTGGGAATTGTCCTGGCGGTGATTTTGCAGATCATCTTTGCTAATTCTCCGTTTGTCAATCGCATATTTGAGACGGCTCCGATGAATCTGGATCAGTGGCTGATTTGTTTCGGAGTTGCGCTACCGATGATCGGTGTTGCTCTCTGGGTCAACCGCTTTGACCCGCCCAACTAATCGAACTTGTAGGTACTGCCATTAGCAATACCAATTTTAAAAAAGAATGCAACAGTATTCTTGTTCCCCCCGCAATGCAGCGGGGGGCTAGGGGGGTCGAAGAGTGTTGCACGATTTTAGAGAAATGGTATAATTTCGGCTGTTCAGAAACCCGGTTTCTTGAAGAAACCGGGTTTCTCTGTTTTATATCAAATGCGGGTGCATGGGAATTGTATAACTGAGGTCGTCTTCAACTCGCGATCGGGTTCCAGGGCAGCGGTACAAGTCCCTTCTACCAAGGCGTGGCGACGGTAGTACGAGATTGGCTGGTGCACAGTGGGGAGCGATCGCATACATAGCCAGCACGGACGATCGCAATTGGTGAGTGATGCACTAACCGTTGCCCATTTCTAGCAATTATGTTTTCGCCACGGTTCGCGATCGCGCGCGTGTTGTATAAGTTTTAGTTAATCAACAAAAAGATAGAGAGAATGTTGGGCTTATTAAACTAAAGTAAAAAGCACGAACTATTTAAAGTAATGACAAATACAGCAACAGCATTTGATAAAATCTTCCGCGACAGCGATGGCGAAATCGTTTTAGCTGAGCCACCAAACCCACCGCTTATTCTCTGGTTTGCAGCGAGTTTACTCGAACTGATTTTCACAACAGGCAAAATCCATACAGGGTTAGACGCAGTAGCTTTTGGCTCCTTGTTTACCTGGGCGTGGCTGGAAATATTTGAAGGCGTTAATTATTTTCGCAGAGCGCTCGGTTTCTGCGTGCTTGTTGCTGCGATCGGGTCAAAAATCTGGTAGTCATTCTGTGTCTCCAAGCATAATTTTCGCGATCGCCGGTAATGATCGAAAAGGGAAGTGTTTATCCTTCCCTTTTCTTGTAAGCTGTTGTGCATTTAAATTGTATATTTCGAGTCCCGATCGAAAATCGTCAAATCCTCTCCCCCGATCCCCTTCTCCCCCTCTCCCTCTCTAATACCATAGGCAATCTAGATGCAACACAGCTTATCTACTTGCATCACCTGCGATCGCCTCACTTAGTTAACCCGTCAAACACTCCTATGGGCGCAGCAACCGCATCTTGTGTGCAGGCCCAACCGCTTCGATCCGGATCTTTTGCCGTCACTTCCCTCACTCTTCAAGCATCCTCGTCTATGAGAGAGCCAAGAGTATCAATTTCCTATTTCAATACTACCCATCTGAAAACGGCAAAATCACCACATAGTAATTGTTTGTGCATATTAGGCCCTAATTACCCCCGACCTTAAAAAAATAGACATATATTAACAAAGTAAATGTGAGGTGGCTGCGATATTTGCAGCTTATTGACAATAGATTGGGCTTGCCCCCGATCGCCATTCGCTACAAGCCTTACCCAGGAAGTCTTGGTTTGAACCTGTTTTGATAAGCAAACCCGATCGCCCTTCCCAACGGTTCGTTATCGATAGCGTCCTCCTAAAAGATTTACTTATCAATCAAATTTAATAATTGTTTTAGAATTTCCGCAAGAGTACGGTAGAGTTAATTATCAAGTCAAGGAAACGTGCGGCTCGCAAAAAGTGAGTTCACACAACTCGGTCGATCGCAAGATCGATTTAATCAAAAAAGTCAAATCAGCAGGGATAGTTTAAAGACTTATGCTAGCGATAAATCTTTTGCTCCCTCCTGCCAACCTGCGCTCAAAACAGTTCGCTAAACCCCATTAGCGAACAGCAAAAAAGCGCATTGATAAACTTCAGTGATGTCGTTACAGAAGATTATGAATTGCAGCGAGGCTAGACTATGACAAAATTTTCCGATCGATTTTCCCGGCGCAAATTTATCGTTACAGCAGGTGCATCTGCTGTCAGTTCAATACTGCTAAAAGGCTGTTTGGGAAATCCCCCAGAACCCGGTGCAACTGCCGGTGCTGACGGCGCAATACCCGCCGCTACCTCAGTAATGGCTGTTGCCAACGAGAAAAGAGTCGAAGGAATTGAAAGCACCAAAATCACCTTGGGATACATCCCGATCGTCGAAGCAGCACCTTTAATCATTGCCCAAGAAAAAGGCTTTTTTGCCAAATACGGCATGACAGAGGTAACAGTTGCCAAGCAAGCAAACTGGGGCTCGGCCCGAGATAACGTAGAAATCGGATCGGCCGGCGGCGGCATTGACGGCGGCCAGTGGCAAATGCCGATGCCTTATCTAATAAGTAAAGGCCTAATTACCAAAAACAGCGTCCAAATCCCGATGTATGTTCTCGCGCAGTTGAACACTCAGGGAAATGGAATTGCGATCGCGGGCAAACACCAAGGCAAAGGCCTCGGACTTAAACTAGATCGAGCGGCCCAAGACTACATCAAAGGCCTCAAACAAGCAGGCACGCCCTTCAAAGCAGCCTACACTTTTCCCAAAGTTAACCAAGACTTGTGGATTCGCTACTGGCTGGCAGCTAACGGCATCAATCCCGACGCAGATGTCGAACTGCTAACAGTACCGGCCGCCCAAACTGTCGCCAACATGAAAACCGGAAGCATGGACGGTTTCAGCACCGGCGACCCCTGGCCGCTGCGGATTGTCAAAGAAAACATCGGCTTCATGTCCGCCCTGACTGCCGAAATCTGGAAAGATCACCCAGAGGAATATCTAGCAATTCGCGGCGACTGGGTAGACAAACACCCCAAAGCCACCGAAGCCTTACTCGCAGGACTAATTGAAGCCCAGCAGTGGTGCGACAAGCCCGAACATCGAGCCGAATTGGTCGCCATTGTTTCTGGCAAAAATTTCTTTGACGTATCTCCCACCGTTTTGACGCCTCCCTATGAAGGCAAGTATGTCATGGGCGACGGCAAACCAGACATCAACGACTTCAAGAGTAGTCCGCTGTACTGGAAAGACGCCATTGGCAACGTTTCCTATCCCTACAAGAGTCACGATTTATGGTTCTTAACCGAAAGCGTGCGCTGGGGTTTCTTGCCGACAAAAACCTTGGCAGATAAGAAAGAAATTATCGATAAAGTCAACCGCGAAGATATCTGGAAGAAAGCAGCTAAATTAGCCGGAGTTTCTGATGCTGACATTCCCGCAAGTACGTCTCGCGGCGTTGAGAAGTTCTTTGATGGCACAGAATTCAACCCGGAACAGCCAGAAGCTTATCTCAAGAGTTTGGCAATTAAAAAAGTGTGATGGGTCTTACCTTCCCATAATTTAGTCTCGAAAATAAACAGCAGAAACATAGGAAATTAGCAGGATGGCTGTAAGTACAAGTCGGAGAGGCGGAGTCGATGTCCAAGGAGCTTTTGGCGAATTTTGGAAGAAAAATTCCCAAAATATCTTGCCGCCAATCTTGGGATTAATTGGATTTCTGTTAGTTTGGCAATTTTTGTCGAGTTCTGGAATTATCAAATTGCCGGGGCCGACTAGCGTTTGGACTGATGAACGGACGCGGATCTTGTTGATGTATCCTTTCATGAACTCCAAAACCTACGGAGTCGGCTTATTTTGGCAGACTTTGGCTAGTTTGGAACGGGTGGCAAAAGGCTACACTCTCGCCGCGATCGTGGGAATTAGCATGGGGGTTGTGGTAGGTACAAATCCTTTTCTAAATAAGGCTTTAGACCCGATTTTTCAGTTTTTGCGGATGGTGGCGCCTTTGGCTTGGGTGCCGATCGCCCTGGCTGCACTGCAACAAAACGAACCTGCTGCTTTGTTCGTGATTTTTATTACTTCAGTTTGGCCGATTTTAATCAACACGGCTGAAGGTGTGCGCCAAATTCCTGACGACTATAACAACGTTGCAAAAGTGCTGCAACTTTCTCGGAAGGAATACTACCTCAATATCTTGTTCCCCTCGGCGCTGCCTTACATCTTCACAGGATTGAGAATTGCGATCGGGCTAGCTTGGCTGGCGATTATTGCAGCGGAAATTGTGATGTCGGGGATTACGGGTATCGGCTTCTTTATTTGGAATGCTTACCAGCAAAACTACATCAGCGAAATTTTGTTAGCTGTAGTTTACATAGGGGCCGTTGGTTTGCTGCTCGATCGGCTGATGGCTTGGTTGCAGCAAAAGATTGCTCCTAGTCAAGGAAAGTAGTTTTGATTTGTGAGTTACTTCCAGGCTCTGCCCAAGGCGTGACAACTTAGCATTAAACCCGATCGTCTCTCTTGTTTGCAGCCAAGTCTCGATCCCCCCTAACCCCCCTTAATAAGGGGGGGACAAGAGTGCAGTCAAAGTCCCCCTTATTATTAAGGGGGATGCCAGGGGGATCGAGATTTGAGTAAAAGCGACATTATCTATCGAAATAACAAACCTACAAAAAAGGCAAGAAAATCATGTCTGTTTTGATTGCAGTAGAACAACTCGAAAAAGTCTTTAATCTATCCGACGGTGGCAAATATGTTGCCCTCAAAGGCATCGATCTAGAAATAAAAAAAGGCGAATTTATCTCCTTAATCGGACACTCCGGCTGCGGCAAATCTACGCTGCTAAATATGGTCGCAGGTTTGGATTTGCCGACAGAAGGGTTGGTGACGATCGAAGGACAAAGAATCACCAAACCCGGGCCCGATCGCATGGTAGTGTTCCAAAACTATTCGCTGCTGCCTTGGCGGACGGTGAGGGAAAACATTACTCTAGCTGTAGACTCGGTGATGAAAGGCTTACCCAAAGCCGATCGGCTCGAAATCATTCAAAAACACATCGACATGGTAGGCTTGGGCCCTCACTCGGAGAAACAGCCCGCACTGCTATCGGGGGGACAAAAACAGCGCGTGGCGATCGCCCGCGCTCTCGCCCTGCGTCCCAAACTGTTACTCTTAGACGAACCCTTCGGCGCTTTGGACGCTCTGACTCGCGGCAACTTGCAAGAGAAGTTGATGGAAATTTGCCAAGAGTACGAAATCAGCGCCCTGATGGTAACTCACGACGTGGATGAGGCCGTGCTGCTGAGCGATCGCATCGTCATGCTCACCAACGGCCCGGAATCGAAGATTGGCGGGATTCTCGAAGTAGACATCCCCCGCCCCCGCAAGCGGATGGAAGTAGTCTCGCACCCCAGCTACTACGCTCTGCGGAGCGAAATGATTTACTTCCTCAACCAGCAGAAACGGGTGAAAAAACTGCGGGCGCGGAAAGTACCCGCGATCGCCCGCCACGGCCTAGAAAAAGTCAACCTCGAACTCGGCTTTATTCCCCTAGCAGCCTGCGCTCCCCTAGCCATCGCCAAAGAAAAAGGCTTGTTTGCCAAGCACGGCCTCGATGAAGTGCACCTCGTGCGGGAAACAAGCTGGCGCGGCATCGTAGACGGCATCGCCGCAGGTTACTTAGACGCAGCTCAAATGCCTTCTGGAATGGCGATGTGGTTGAGCTTGGGGGGCCACCAAGAGAAGCCGATACCGACGGTTACAGCCCTCACCATGAGCCGCAACGGCAACGGAATTACCCTCGCGAGGCGCTTTTACGACCAAGGGATCTACACTCTGGCAGACTTTAAAAAAATGCTCCAGAGAACGCCCGCGCAAACGCACCGTATGGGCATCGTTCACCCTTCTTCGATGCACAACCTGCTGCTGCGCTACTGGCTGGCTTCCGGCGGCATTGACCCCGATCGCGATGTCTCCCTGAAAAATATCCCACCGGCTCAGATGATCGTGGACTTGCAGGGCGGCACTATTGACGGTTTCTGCGTCGGCGAGCCTTGGAATTTGCGGGCCTCGATGGAAGGAGTCGGCTTTACGGTGGCTACAGATTTGGAACTGTGGCCGGGACACCCCGCGAAAATTCTGGGGGTTCGGGAAGACTGGGCAAATGCTTATCCCAACACTCACATTGCTCTGGTCAAAGCTTTGCTAGAAGCTTCTCACTATTGCGCCGATCCAAATCACGCCGAAGAAGTTTCGGAAATTGTCGCGGGACGGGAGTATGTCGCCACCGACAAGAGTTACATCCAACTCGGCGATCCCAGTTCTTCTGCTTGCAACCTGGATACTCCGATGCGGGAATACGCCCACCACTTGTTCTGCGGAGACGGGGTGAACCGTCCGAGCCGCACCGAACAACTTTGGCACATGGTGCAGATGGCGCGCTGGGGCGATACTGTGTTCCCGCGCAACTGGGTGGAAATTCTGGAACGGGTGGTGCGAGTCGGCGCGTTCAGCACGGCGGCGCGAGAGTTGGGGATGTCGGATATTACTTACAATCGCGGTTCTCTCCGCTTGTTTGACGGTTCGGTGTTTAATGCTGACGATCCGATCGGCTATCTCAACAATCTGGAAATTAAACGCGATTTCACGATGGCAGAAGTTATCCTCGATTCCGGCCGCAGAGCTGCTTAGACCGATTTTTAGTTGCATGAAAACAGGGTAATTGCTAATTGCTAACTTCCTGATTCCATCCGTTACATCCGTTACATCCGTTACAGAATCCGTTGCCGAACTTCCTTCGCCAATAACCCACTAACAAGTTCCAAAATCATGCTCAAAACCACTACTAACCAGACTGATACCAAAAAGCAAGACAACAAAGGAAAGGATCGCCGGAAACCTTTTTTGGTAATTGACAATGTTTATAAATCATACCCAAACGGTTACAGAGCTTTAGAAAACGTTAACTTGACTGTAGCTGAGGGAGAGTTTATTACTCTGATCGGACACTCGGGTTGTGGCAAGTCAACACTGTTAAATATGGTGTCCGGTTTTAGCCATCCGACTGAAGGCACCGTGACGATTAACGGGCAGCGGATTACGAAGCCGGGCCCCGATCGCATGGTAGTGTTTCAGGGCTATGCTTTGCTGCCTTGGCGGACGGTGTTTGAAAATGTTTATATAGCTGTGAATGCTGTATTTCCGAATAAGTCGAAGGTCGAAAAAAATGCGATCGTCAACGAGCATTTGGCGATGGTGGGATTGACTGAAGCTGCTGAGAAAAGACCTCCCCAAATTTCTGGGGGGATGAAGCAGCGGGTTTCGATCGCCCGCGCTTTGGCAATTCGCCCGAAAGTGCTGATTTTAGACGAACCTTTCGGTGCTCTCGACGCAATTACTAAGGAGGAATTGCAGGAAGAATTGCTGAAAATCTGGAACGATCACCGCTGTACGGTGTTGATGATTACTCACGATATTGATGAAGCGCTGTTTTTGGCCGATCGCCTGGTGATGATGACTAACGGCCCGTCGGCGACTGTCGGCGAAGTTTTGGAGATTCCGTTTCCTCGCCCGCGCGATCGGGTGCAAATCATGGAAGATCCAGAATACTACAATTTGCGGAACTACGCTCTAGACTTCCTGTTCCGCCGCTTTGCTCACGATGACGATGCTTAATCGGTTGGGAAATGCGAGTTAAAAAATGGGGAATATTGGACAATTGAAGCTCCAGTATTCCCCATTTTTATGGGAATATTGCTGGGCGCAAGGTTTCCCTAATGTTTTTGGGTTAACTGAAGCTTAACTGTTGGCATTGACACTCTCAGCGCTGAAGCGACTGAGATTCTTAAGAAATTTCGTTCTTAATATCCCTATTGCTAGGGTTCCTGGGCGCAATCCTTTTGCCAAAAAATGGTGGGCTGCTATCCTAGTCTTTCAACTAGCTCCTCAAGCGTTTAAGGGTTTTTAGTCCTTGGTTTCGTGGAGTCCCCGCGTACCTTTAATGAATGGTAGGCATTTGCTTCCCAGGGTTTCCCCTGTGTATCCATCCCAATATTTAGTATAAAGCCTTTTGTCTTTTTTACAACACCAAAAATGTTAAGAATTAAGAAAGATTCACGGCGGTTAAAACCGCCCGTGTCGCTTTCATCGAGCGGGCTGAAGCCGCTGAGTTTTTCGCTTTCCGACGACCTTTTATAAAATTTTCCTGACCATCCGGATCTTTTTCTCAACTTTTACGTCTACCAACGAAGAGACCCGATTGCCTAGCTGTCGGTAAGCTGGCATGAACTGAGCCCACCTTCGATCGAGGGTGGGCTTCTTCTTCATGTTATTAAGTGTTTTTGCTAAATTGATGGTTTGTGCATTCCACCTTTTGAAGTGGCACAGGGTGGGGTAGTGATTCGTGTTTGATGGATTAATCACTGTTGCAACAAGTACAAGATATAACTTTCAATCAACTTATTTTCAACCAATTAAATAAATCGGCTGCGGATAATTGCCAATCTTCCAACACGCCAAGAACAGGTAAAATATCCGTGCCAGATTTAAATTCAGGTATTTGATTCGGCTGAAAAACTATGACTGATTTATCGCTCGGATCTGCAAACCAACCCAATTTAGTGCCATGTTGAATCGAAAAAAGTATTTTTTTAATCACCTTATTTGGAGATTGGTCTGGTGATATAATTTCAATTATCCAATCCGGTGCAATTTCAAAGCGGTTGGCAATTTCTCCATCTTCATCAACGGGAATGCGAGACCATTCAAAAACAGCGATATCGGGAACGATCGATCGCCCCCCAAACGTACAGCGCAATTCTGGAAAAGCATGAGCTAATTTGGCAGGCTTTCCTAGCTGATTAATTGCTGACAGTAGTTCATCTTGAAGTTTGCTATGTTTTCCTTGCGGCATAGGTTTTTGATAGATTTGACCGTCTGTGTATTCGCTTGCGGGTTTAGTTTCTGGCAACTGCAAAAACTCTGCCAGAGAAATCGTTGACTTTGCTGCTACTACCATAAATCATCTCTCCTGAAATAATCCTAAAGAACAA
The DNA here is from genome assembly GCF_036702825.1 of Microcoleus sp. A003_D6. Classification (NCBI taxonomy): domain Bacteria; kingdom Bacillati; phylum Cyanobacteriota; class Cyanophyceae; order Oscillatoriales; family Microcoleaceae; genus Microcoleus; species Microcoleus sp. A003_D6. Next base: position 50,856 of record NZ_JAUBWA010000039.1, read on the forward strand.
ATAATCTAAGCTTCCCGTGTTTCTGCTTTTTCGCTTTCAGGTTTGCACTCCAAACTCCTCTGGATCGATGTCCCAATTTACCCAGCGAATTGCCTCTTTAGCCGATCGCACATCAGGCGGCACTCGCAAAGCATGAATGTGTCCGGTGCTCGGACAAATCATTTTTAACAAATAAATATCTTCTTTTTTCGGAGCATCATCATCGTCCTCGAAATCATCAGGATCGAAGCCATCAATATCAGCATCAATTTTGAGCAGCGTGTATTCTTTCCAGCAATCTAACTCTGTTGCTTGCAGTTCGGAGCAAATTCTAGCATAACCAATTCCCTGAATTAATACTCGTCTTAATTCAGCATTTTTTTCTGCTAAAAGCCATTGTGCTTGCCACAGATTGGGGTGAATTTGTCCGTATTTTTCAGGTAATGTTACACCGTAGTAGGAATAGATTTTGTAACCGTCGGGAAATTCCAGTGCAGGTTCCCCTTCTGCATGGAGGCGGTACTCGCTGTCGAGGGATAGTTTGATTGGGCGCGAACACACAATACAGGTATCATCTAACAAAATAATCCAGCCGCATTCTGCTAAAAGCTGGTTCAGGCATTCAAAAACTTTCTGTGCTTCTGGTTTGAGAACAATACCGAAGCCAGAAACACATAATTCAGCAACAGCGAGAGCCTCAACCAAGTATTTCGGAGTAAATATTGACTTTGAATATTTCCGATAGTCTAAAAAGTTTCCATTCAATTGTTGTTCTAGCTGTTCCTCCCATATACTTAACTCCGAAAGTTCTTGCCGCAATTCTGTTAAGAAAAAGGGGTGCAGCGCATCTTTTACCCGTTTTGTAAGTCGCTTTATCAAATCAGTGTCATTGGATCTTTTCAGCGGTATTTGTGCTACCCCGCCGTTGGGGCTACTGCAAAAAGTTATTTCAGAGGCTTTTAAACCCAGGATCTCGCAGACAGACTTAACGGCGGCTGCGGCTTTGGGGTTAGAGATGGGTTTGGTAGAGTTGGCGAGAGTTCCCCACTTTTGACGACACGCTTCGATTAGAGCCTTATGTTCAGGTTTAAAATTTACATTCAGATAAGCCAAATTAGTCAGAGATTGCAGGGGTGTGATGTCTGATATTTGATTGTTGGAGAGATGCAGAGAAGTCAAATTAGTCAGAGATTGCAGGGGTGTGATGTCTGATATTTGATTGTTGGAGAGATGCAGAGAAGTCAAATTAGTCAGAGATTGCAGGGGTGTGATGTCTGATATTTGATTGCCGTACAGATTCAGATCAGTCAAATTAGTTAGAGATTGCAAGGGTGTGATGTCTGATATTTGATTGCCGTACAGATACAGATGAGTCAAATTAGTCAGAGATTGCAGTGGTGTGATGTCTGATATTTGATTGTTGGAGAGATACAGCTTAGTCAAATTAGTCAGAGATTGCAGGGGTGTGATGTC